>DASTVC010000441.1:0-15875 GCA_035759295.1 Longimicrobium sp.
GGTGTGAGGGTGTGAGGGTGTGAGGGTGTGAGGGTGTGAGGGTGTGAGGGTGTGAGGGTGTGAGGGTGTGAGGGTGTGAGGGTGTGAGGTGTGAGGTGTGAGGTGTGAGGTGTGAGGTGTGAGGTGTGAGGTGTGAGGGCCGGGCCGCCAAGGGCGAATAAATTCGCGGCAACAACTACACGAAATCCGCCTTCGCGGATTGGAGGGTTGGGAGGTGAGGTCGGGTGAAGTGCGCGTGGCGGGTTGCTCGGAAGGGGCTTTCTTCGCTCTCCAATCTTCCTGGCGCGCCGGCGCATGCTGGCCCGAGCAGGGGAAGCCCGGTTTTGCGAGGAACGAGCAAAGACCGGGCTTATGGCATTTCTAGCCACGGGCTTCAACCCGTGGTGGGGCGAGGGACAATGCCTGCGGGAACAGCAGAATCGCCATCACCCCCGTTATCCCGTCACCCGTTCACCCGTTCACCCCCATCACCGCATCGGTACGGAGAAGCTCAGGACGAACGGGGCGCCGCCGCTACCGGCATCGTCATCGCCGCCCTGGTCCAGCCAACGGAGCGTGGCCTCGCTGAGGAACGAGCCGACCAGCGCGCCGGCCACCACGTCGCTGGTCCAGTGGCGGTTCTCGCGAACGCGCGCCCATCCCACCGCCGTCGCGGCGCCGTAGGCCAGGGCGGTGGTCCAGCCGTCGTGCGTGTAGTGGTCCACCGATGCCGCCATGGCGAACGCGGTGGTGGCGTGGCCAGAGGGAAAGGAGCTCCACCCGCCGTTCTGCGTGAGCAGCCTGAACTCGTCGCCGTCGGAGCCGGGCGTATCGGGACGCGCGCGCCCCACGATGAATTTGAGCCCCCGCGTCCCCGCCTCGGCCACCAGCAGCGCCGCGGCGGTGTGCATCGTGCCGCGCGCAACGTCGTCATCGCCCACGACCAGCGCGGTGCCCAGCACCCCCGCCAGCACCGGCGCGTACGTCGTGGGGCGGCCCAGCACGTCCGCCACGTACGCGGCACGCGGAACGGTGGTGTCGGCGCGGGTGGAGAAGCTGCCGCGGGCGGGCCCATCCAGCAGCAGCGCGCCGGCGAAGATCACCGCCGCCCCCGACCATTCCAGCGCCTCGTGCCGCACCCGGTCGTCCTGGGCGGCGGCGGCCGCGGGGCGCAGCAGCGGCGCGAACAGGAGCGCCGCGGCCAGCAGGCGCCGGACGCCAAAGGTTCCATGAATGAGGCTGTTCACGTGCGCCAGTTCCAGTCAGGGGTAAGGCGGAATCATCCTCGATCACGTATGCACCGCCCATGCCCCGGCTGCCTCACGCTGGTGCGCGCCGGAGATGGCCCGCGCGCACCACCATCACACCATCACACCATCACCCCATCACCCCATCACACCATCACACCATCACACCATCACACCATCACACCATCACACCATCACACCATTCACACCATCACACCATCACACCATCACACCATCACACCAGCCTCAGAACGGCATTCCGAAGCCTGCGTGCACGCTCGTCCGCTCGCCGGATGCGACCGTGAGCGTCACCGTCTGGCCGATGGCGTGAAAGAAGACGCCGCCGCCGATGCCGGTGTGCAGCTCGCCGTCTGACTCGTCCTGGTACCACACGCGGCCGGCATCCATCAACCCCATCACGCCGAAGATGCCGCGCACGCCCAGGTTCATGCGCACGAGCGGCATCCGCAGCTCCGCGCCGCCGAACGCCATCATGTCGCCCGCGAAGCGCTGGCCGGTGTAGCCGCGCAGGGTGCTGCCGCCGCCCAGGAACGCGGACTCGTAAAAGGGGAAGTCGCCCCACACCCGCTTGCCGCCCGCGCGCACCGCCACGATGGGCCCCGCGCCCAGCGACAGGTAGGTGGCCGCCATGGCGTGCGCCTCGCCGAACGCGCCCTCCGCGTCCCACACCGGCGGATAGCCGGAGCCGCCCGCCTCCAGCCGCCAGCCGTGGCGCGGAAAGTTGGGCTCGTCGCGGGCGTCCAGCTCCAGCTCCGTGCGCACCCCCACCTGCCCGAAGCTGCCGAAGCCGATGGGCCGCTCCACGTCCAGCGGGCTGCCGGTCTCGACCTCCGGGTCCGTCAGCTGCACCACCGGGCCCACCTCCAGCCCGCCGTGCCGGCCCACGGGAAGGTGCAGCGCGGCCTCCAGGCGCAGCTGCCGCAGCCAGGTGTCGCGCAGCTCGCGCGGCTCGACCTCGTCCGTGTCGTTGCCAAAGCCGAAGAAGCGGATGTTCTCCAGCTGCGACGCGTAGCCCTCCGCCGAGAACCAGTGGCGCGCGTTCTCGGGGCGCAGGTCGCCGCTGGCCGCCACCAGAAGGCGGTTCTCCAGCGGCGCCCAGCCAACGTGCCCCTGCGCCTCCCAGGCGTGCGGCTGGCGGCGGAATCCGTACTTGGTGATCCCGGGCCCGCCCCCGATCACCGGGCCCGCGCCGCGCTTCCAGTCCACGTACGGCGAGAACTTGCTGGTGCTCCACCCCCACTCGCGCGAGGTGCGGTGGCCGGTGATGGCGGAGCTGTCCACCGGCGCCTCCCACGGGCGCTCGTCCACGCGCGTGGCCGGCCCACGCACGAAGCGGTTGTCGCCGCGGTGGTCGTAGAAGGCCACGCCGGAGGAGCCGGACGAATCCTCCAGCACATCGTCGCCCCCGCCGCCGATCACGCGGATCCCCACGCCGTGCCCCGGGCCGCGGACGATGGCGCGGTCGTCGCCGCCCTGCAGGTACAGGCGCACGTCGTCGGTCTCCTCCGGGAGAAAGCGGCGGTGGTACGTCACCCAGCGCTGCTCGTCGTCATCCGCCCCCGTGACCGTCACCTCCAGCGTGCCGTCGTCGTGGCGGTCGATGACGGCCACCTCGTCCACGTCGGTGGCGTACACGTCCACGTTCATCGCCAGCCGCTTGTAGAACAGCTCCGCCTGGTCGGGAAGCCTGTCGCGGCGGGCACGGAGGATCTGCACCAGCCGCTGGCGATCCCCCTGCTGGTACTCAGGCGGAAGCGCGGAGACGGCGCGGTTGATGGCGCCGTCGGTGAGGTGCGCGCGCAGCTGGACGACGACGGAATCCCACGCGCTCTTCGGCAGGTCGCTCAGCAGGCGCCGGTCCAGCGGCTCGGCCTGCACCGTGAGCCCGCTCAGGCTGGGGTACTCCGTGTCGAAGCGCACGTTGCGGATGAACGCGGCGCGGCCGATGGCCAGGAGCAGCCCCTCGTGGTTCACGAACGCGTTGTCGCGGTCGCGGGGCACGGGCCGCCACACCCGCAGCTCGCCGCGGTCGTAACGCGCCCACCGCCACTGGTCTTCGTGGCGGTCCCAGTCGCCCATGTAGATGTCCATTAGCCGCGCCGTAAGGTAGGCGCGGCTGTCCAGCCGGTTGATGGGGCTGTTCTCCAGGTCCTTCAGGAACTCCTCCGTCCCCTTTACCCGCACGGCGCCGGCGAACGCGGGCCCGTCCACCTGGCCCTCGCGGGTGGGGACGCCGCAGCTCACGGAGAGCGGATCGCCTTCCGCCGCCTCGTCTTCGCCGCCGGTCTGCGCGGGCTCGCCGTCCCCCCCGCCGGCGTCCTCGTCGTCGGGATCCGCCGGGTCGTTTTCGTCCGCCCGCTCCTCGATGTGGCCCACCAGGTTGGCGAAGCGCTCGCGGCACAGGCCCAGCGAGGCGCGGTCCTTCATCACCACCATGCGCGGCGTGGAGTGCAGCACGCCGGCGGCCTCCAGCAGCGGCGCGGCCAGACGCGGCGAGCCGGGGTGCGAGGCGCTCACCTGGTCCTGCACCACCCATTCGATGAGCGTGCCCTCGAGCTCGGGGCCCAGCCCCTTGGAAACGTTCTTGTCGATGGAGCGAAATACGTAGCGCCGGCCGTCCGCGCCCAGCAGGTGCAGCGTGTTGGAGGCAAAGTCGCCGCCCGCGCGCAGGGGGGTAAGGCCGCCGGCGAAGGTGTCTGGATCCATCACCTCCACGCGCACGGGGCGCGTCCACAGGTGGCGCCAGTTCTCGCCCCACAGCCAGCGCTGCAGGCCGCCCGCCTCGTACCGCGGCCCCACTACCACCGTCACCGAATCCTGCGCGCGCGCCGCGGGGGCCAGCCCCCCCGCCAGGGCGGCGAGCAGCAGAAAAACTCGAAAAGTCCGCGCCATGTAGTCAGATGGTAGGTCCGGCCGCGCGAAATCCCCGGAAAACTTCGGGCTCGCCGCGGCCGGTGACTCGTCAGGGCGTAGCACGGGGTGCAGGTATGATGCCGCCCAGCGAGTGGGCGCCCGGGTCATTGCGCGGGACAGGATCGATGGAATTCGCACGAGGGCTGCCTCGAGGGTTGAACACGGCTTTCGCTTGCTCTCCAACGACGGATGACGCGCATCGTGTGTTGAAACGCGGCGTTGCGCAACCGTTTTGCCGAATTCCGTGCATCGTCGTCGGACGCCGGGCGGGCCGCACCGGTGGTTGGAGGAGGAGATTCTCCCCCCGGCGGGCCGGCGGTTTTTCACGGGAGCGCGGGGCCGTGCTCCCCCACGCCAGTCTGGTCGATGTCGCGTAAGTGATTGTGGACTAAAGACATCCATTCATCGTCCACTTTTCTGTGTCCTTCGGGTGCCCCGTGCCTGATCTTGCGTAATGCGCGGTTAATCGACCTGTGTAAACTTTTTCGATGCGGATTACGTCATAGGGTCCAGTCGGGCAGGACGGACACCCAATCGCCATGAGAGGCACCCATGACCAACGGCATCCTGCGCTCCGTGCGCTTTGCTTTCGTGACCCTTCTGCTGGGTCTTACCGTGTTCACCGTCGCCGAGTCGGCGCTGGGGCTGGACCACGCCCGCACCCAGGCGAAGGCGGAGGGGCTTTCCGCCTGCGGCACGCAGGAGCAGCCCTGCGCGCTGGACCCCGTCGCCGTGGTGGCGCCGGCGCCTGCCTCGCACGCCACGGTGATGGTGGCCGCGCACGAGGGGCTGGACGCCTGCGGCAGCGAGGCGCAGCCCTGCCTGCTGGCCCCCGTCGCCGTCGAGGCGAAGAGCGGGAGCGCCCGGCTGGCCTCGGCCGACCGGATGCCGCGGATGATGGCGCGCGCCGGCAGCTGACCGGCGGCCGACACCCGCTTCTCTCATGCGAAGAGCCCCGGCGCCACCACGGCGCCGGGGCTCTCGTGCGTCCTACGGCCACGGACGGGGATACCCTGGCCGCGGCGTCCCCGACCCGGGACGGCTGCCGAAGATCCGGCGCATCAGCTCGTCGCCGTGAAAGGTGAAGGAGGGGACGATGATCCAGTCGCTGTCCCGCACATCCAGCGCCGAGCGGTCGTAGAACACCGCGATCTCCGGGCTGATGGCGAATGCCTCCGTCCCGATGCGCAGCCCGGCGAACGCCCCGACGCTGGGATCGTCCGACACCGCTTCGTCCGTCAGGGGCAGGACGTACATCGTCTTGATGCCGCCGTAGGGCGTGGCGCCGGCTTCACCGCCCCCCGGGCGGCCGGAGGCCAGCAGCGACGCCTCCAGGTACGCGTGCTCGCCCGCGTTCACCACCCCCGTGCCCACCATGTACGACAGCGCGGGCCCCTCCGCGCCCGGCCGCCCGTCGATGCGGTGCTTGTAGTTGAGCACCAGCCCCATCCACCCCGCCGCGCGAATCCCCAGGTCCGAGCGGTCGTCCAGCCCCATCCGCATCTCGGAGTCGATGCCGAAATACGAGCCGCCCACGCTGTCCACCGTCAGCCGCTCCAGCCCGCCGGGGATGAAGTAGACGGATGCGCTGGGCTCCATCTCGCCGCGCGGCGTGGTGAGCGCGGTGGTGCCGGTCGCGTACGGAATGCAGGCGGCCGCGGAGAGCAGCGCGGCAAGGGCGGGGACGTGGCGAAAGATGCGCATGCGGCGGATGGAATGCGGTGTCAGGAATGTGGCGTCACGAATGCGGTTGGATCACGTCCCGTGATCGGCGGCCGACGTCGAACTGGCGCCCGACGGTGCCCCTCCCCCCGGCCCCCTCCCAGTTCGTTCCTCACGGAGAGGGGGAGAACGTCAGGGGATCGGCGGATCGGCGACGGACATCGAACTGGCGCCCGACAGGGCCCCCTCTCCCCCGGCCCCTCTCCCCCGCTGCGCGGGAGAAAGGGGAGAATTCGATCCCGTGTCGACACACCTCAACGTGTCATTTCGAAGGAGGCGCCGCAGAGAACCGTCTGCCGCCTCACACCTTGGCGCCGACTGAGAAATCTACCGTCTGATGCTCGTAACCTGCCGCCGTGCCGCGTCTCCGGCGGGCGGGACCGGCGCCGGAGCAATGTAGCTGGCATCGTTCGGCAATGTCGTTGCCGCGGCATCAGTGCGGGCTGCCGCGTCCGGACTCCACCGGGCCGACGGTAGATTCCTCGGCCCTGCAACCCGTCGTGCGAGAGGCGGATGGCGGTGCGGGCGGGCCTCGGAATGACAGCCATCTGCGCGATTCTCTTCCGCGCCTCAATCCTGGCGGACGACGCGGCCGTGGAGCATGACCAGGCGCACGGCGCGGGTGGCGGAGATGTCGCGGGTGGGGTCGCCGGTGACGGCGACCAGGTCCGCCAGCAGGCCGGGGGCCACGCGCCCCCGGTCCGGCACCCGCAGCACGCGCGCGTTCACCGAGGTGGCCGAGCGCAGCGCGTCCAGCGGCTGCATCCCGTACTCCACCATCATCTCCAGCTCGCGCGCGTTGTCGCCATGCGGAAACACGCCCACGTCGCTGCCGAAGCAGATGGTGACGCCCGCCTCCAGCGCGGCGCGAAAGCTGGCGCGCTTGTTCGCGACGCGATCCGGCTCGGGGTCCACGCCCGGGCGCCAGCCGCGGTACTGCGACACCGCGTGCCCCGCCGCCAGCGTGGGGCACAGGGCCACGCCCCGCTCGCGCATCAGCCGGAACACCTCCGTCGTGCCGCCGTCGCCGTGCTCCACCGTCACCACGCCCGCCAGCACCGAGCGCCGCATCCCCTCCGCCGTGGCGGCGTGCGTCGCCACCGGCGCGCCCGCGCTCGCCGCGACCTCCACCGCCAGGCGCAGCTCCTCCAGCGTAAAGGTGGGATGCGCGGTGCCGTCCGGGCCCCAACGGTAGTCGGCGTACAGCTTTACCCAGTCCGCGCCCCCGCCGATCTGCTCGCGCACCGCGCGCGCCAGGTCCGGCCCGTCCGCCTCCTGCGCTCCGCGCGGGGAGGGGTGCTCCGCCGCCAGCACGCGCGGCCCGTAGCTCCCCGTCGCCACGATGGCGGGACCGGACACCAGCATCCGCGGGCCGGGGATGATCCCCTCGTCGATCGCCTGCTTCAGCCCCACGTCCGCGTATCCAGCGCCCTCGCTCCCCAGGTCGCGCACGGTGGTAAAGCCCGCCATCAGCGTGGCGCGGGCGTGCGCGGTGGCGCGGGCCACGCGCACCGCCTGCGATTCCGTGAGCACCTGCTCGTCCCACGGCGTCTCGTTGTAGGGGTGCAGCAGCAGGTGCGAGTGCCCCTCGATCATTCCCGGCATCAGCGTGGCGCCGGGAAGCTCGATCACGCGCGCGTCCGCGGGCGCGCCCAGCGAGGCGGCGGGGCCGGCCGCGGCGATCAGCGAGTCGCGGACGAGCACGGCCCACCCCTGGTGCACCGTCTCGCCGTCGAACACGCGGTCGGGGCGCAGGACGACGGCGGTGGACTGCGCAGACAGCGCGGGCGCGGCAAGGAGCGTGAGGAGCAGGGCGGCGGCACGCATCAGGGTCACGGATCGGGCTGAGGTCGGGCGACGGGAACGGACAGGATAGCGGGTGACGGGATGATGCGCACGGGCCTTCCGCCGGCGTCTTTGTACGCGGCGGACGCCCTGATCCGGGCGGACTGCTCCATCCCGGTGCAGCAGATAAAGCACTGGAAAGGCTGCGGAACACTTGAAGTCATTGCACGGCAGGCGCTTGCGGATTTACGGAATCCGCCGGATTCCGGGCGCACGGTTTGCCTTTCGTACGGGCATCCCGCTTCATCCCTCAGGTCACCGATTCAGGAGGACTCGTGCGTCAGCTCCGCCCGTTCGTCGCGCTCGCCGCGCTCGCCATCGCCGCCGCTTGCCAGGACACCGGCACGGCCGTGCGTCCGGAACAGGCCACCATCAAGACCCAGCCCGAAGGCTTCGCCAGCCGCGGCGCCGCGCACACCGGCTGGATCATCGACCGCAACGGCCAGCCGATGGAAGTTACCTATGAGATCCAGAACGGCATGGCCATCTGGGAGGGTGACATCGACCTGGGCCCCGCCGAGTGGGTGTTCAAGACCGCCGACGAGGCGCGCGCCCGCAAGAAGGACGGCCCGCGCCTTGGCGTAGCCATCGACGGCAGCACGTACCGCTGGCCGGGCGGCGTGGTGCCGTACGTGATCCCCTCGGGCTTCCCCAGCCCCAGCCGCATCACCGACGCCATCGCGCACATCGAGGCCAACACCGGCATCGTCGACTTCGTGGTCCGCACCACGCAGGCAAACTACATCCAGTTCCAGACGTCCACCGGCTGCTCGTCCAACGTGGGGCGCATCGGCGGGCGGCAGTACGTGAACCTGGCCAGCGGCTGCAGCACCGGCAACGTGATCCACGAGCTTCTGCACACGCTGGGGATGTTCCACGAGCACACCCGCTGCGACCGCGACACGTACGTCACCATCAACACCGCCAACATCCAGAGCGGGTACAGCGGCAACTTCACCAAGCAGTGCACCAACGCCACGGACTACAGCACGTATGCCGAGGGCAGCATCATGCACTACCCCCCCACGGCGTTCAGCAGCAACGGGCTGCCGACCATCGTGTCCAAGCGCGGCCTGGACAGCCAGATGGGCCAGCGCACGGGGATGAACAGCACCGACAAGAGCACCGTCAACACGCTGTATCCGTAAGCCTTGGCTGAGCGCTTCGGTGGACGAAACGAGCGGGCGGGGGACACACGGTCCTCCGCCCGCTCGGCGTTTTGTGTGTATCGACGGAGTTCACGCTGCGTCCGCGGGCGCCTCCTCTCCCGGCCTCTCCCCCACAAACTGCGTAGGGGAGAGGAGGATTCGATCGCGCTTCGGCAAACGCAGCGGTGGGAATCGAGGATTGACCTTGCCGGGCGATGGGGATGCGCGCAATCTGAGGGCCCGCGCAGGGTCCCGATTCCCGCATCCGGAGGTTGATGATGACGAGCGCCGCACCGTCCGCAGGTTCCGCCCCGTCCGCGCCCAGCCCCCGCGACGCGTTTCTGCAGGCGCTGGAGCGCGAGCACGCGACCACGGTGCGCCTGCTGCGCGCCTATCCCGCCGACAAGCTGGACCTGCAGCCGCATCCGAAGAGCAAGACGGCGCGGGAGCTGGCGTTCCTGTTCATCATGGAGCAGGGGCTGGCGATGAAGGCGCTCACCACCGGTTTCGACTGGTCCACACCGCCGGCCGGCCCGCCGCCTCCGCCGGAGACGATGGACGAGATCATCGCCGCGTTCGAGCAGGGGCACGCGCAGATGGTGGAGCGGGTGCGCGGGATGACGGAGGAGGAGCTGGGCGGGACGGCGCGCTTCTTTGTCGCCCCCAAGACGCTGGGCGACATTCCGATGATGGAGTTTCTCTGGTTCCTGCTGTTCGACCAGATCCACCACCGGGGCCAGTTCTCCGTCTACCTGCGGATGGCGGACGGCAAGGTCCCCTCCATCTACGGCCCCACGGCGGACGAACCCTGGTTCTGAGGATGGACCGAGGCCGCGAGAGGCGTTGCGATGGGGATTGGCCCGATGATCGGGCGACGGATCGGGCCGACGCCCACCACGGGTTGGAAACCCGCGGCTAGAAAGGCCATAAGCCCGGTCTTTGCTCGTTCCTCGCAAAACCGGGCTTCAACCGCTCGTGTCCGGCCGGCCTCGCGCGTCGTGGATCCCTTCGCCCATACGGAATCGTCGGTGCGCGCCGGCCCGCGAAATCCCGAGCGGGTGAAGCCCCGCCGGGCGAGCTCCGCGAGCCCAGGGCGGGGCTTATGGCCCTTCTAGCCGCGGGCTTTAGCCCGTGGTGGTGCGGCGTCGACCCCATGGCGGATCGCGGGTGTCGGCCTCGACGATTGCGGTGCGTGCGTCATCATCCCAACGGAAAGGCCCCGGCTGCGCAGCCGGGGCCTTTCTTTACACGCGGGACCAGCGGTGCCGGCGAGCCGCTCAGCTGTTGCGGCGGCGGCGGGCCTGCTTGCGGTCCTCGACGCGCACCATCGCCATGCACGACAGGTAGATCAGGAACGTGACCAGGGCGAAGACGCCCATGTTGAAAAAAAGCTTGCCCACGGTAGGCATTCGAGTCCCTCTCGTCGTGATGTTCGGGTTCGGCCAATCGCGCCGCGCGCACAAGATACCGCACCCGGCCCTCGTCTGCCAGCGGGGGCGCTCAGGTCCGTACTTTCGTCACCTCGCCGCAGTTGGGGCAGGTGACCTTCATGGTTCCCTGGCCCTTGGGCTGGCGCATCTTCTCCTGGCAGTACTTGCAGATCACCTCCACCGTGTTGGCCTCCAGCTCCTTGAGCCGCTGCAGGTGCTCGGCGTGGCCGGGGACGTCCTCCGCCGTCAGCGTGCACAGCGCCTCGTCGGTCACGTTCTGCATGGGACCCACGCGGTTGGCCTGGTTGGCCAGCGACTGCTCGAACAGGTTCCGCACGTCGCGCCCGTTGGCGAAGTTCTCGCCGCGCTTTTCGTGCATCGCCGCCAGCAGCGCGCGGATGAAGGTGGATGCCGATTCGTCGAGCTTGTAGCCGTTTTCGTCGCACATCCGCTGCAGGATCAGGAACAGCTCTTCCGGCGAGTAGTCGTCGAAGTGGATGAAGCGGTTGAAGCGCGAGCGCAGCCCCGGGTTGCTGTCCAGAAACTTCTGCATGGGCGCGGGATAGCCGGCGACGATGACGATGAACTTGTCGCGCTCGTCCTCGATGAGCTTGACCAGCGTGTCCACCGCCTCGCGCCCGAAGTCCTCCTCGTCGCCCGTGGCCAGGGCGTACGCTTCGTCGATG
The DNA here is from genome assembly GCA_035759295.1 of Longimicrobium sp. Lineage (GTDB taxonomy): Bacteria > Gemmatimonadota > Gemmatimonadetes > Longimicrobiales > Longimicrobiaceae > Longimicrobium. The sequence continues at coordinate 10,992 of DASTVC010000441.1, forward strand.
AACAGCACGCCGCCCAGCGACTCCGTCACCTTTTCGTGCACCTTGATGGCGGTCTGGCCTACGTAGCCGGCGACCAGCCCGGAGCGGTCGGTCTCGACGAGATGCCCCTTCTCCAGCACGCCGATGGCGCGAAAGATCTGCGCGAGCAGCCGCGCGACGGTGGTCTTGCCCGTCCCCGGGTTGCCGGTGAAGGCCATGTGCAGCGAGAGCGGAGGCACGGGCATCTTGCGCTCCTGCCGCATCTTGTTGACACGCACCAGGTTGGTGAGCGTCTCCACCTCCTTCTTCACCTTCTCCAGCCCCACCAGCTTGTGGAGCTTGGCCATCAGCTCGTCCAGGGTGAGCGGCGGCGGCGCGGGGGGCGCCTCCGGGGCGGCGGGGGCCTGCGCGGCAGCCGGTTCCCCGCCGGCCGCCTGCACCTTCACCAGCGGTGGATCGCCCTCCGCACCTTGCGGCGCGCCGGCCGGATTCTGCGGTGTGCCCTGACCCTGCGGACCCGCCGGGGTCTGCGGCGCGGCACCGGCGGGCGTCTGCGGTGCGGCGCCGTCGGTGGGGCCGCGCTCCTGGCCCACGCCCGCGGCCTCGCAGGCGCGCTGCAGCATGATGACGTGCTGCGCGATGATCTCGGCCTCGCGCTGCGTGCTGTCGCCATCCGACACCATCAGCTGCAGCCCCAGCTCGCGCAGGCAGAGCGCCACGTTCATGGCGTTCACGCTGCCGCGCTGCCGGTCGCCCTTGATGAGCACGTGAAAGTAGTCGGGCACCCATCCGCCGCTGGCGTTGGGCCCGGCCTCGCCATGGCGCAGCATCAGCTGGCGCACCTTCTCCACCGGCGTGTCGATGATGTTGTCAGCGCGCAGCATCTTGCTGAGGTACGCGGCCTCGTCGGCGTTGATCTCGTCGTCCGCGCGCACCAGGGTGCCCAGAAAGCCCAGGACGTGCCGCTGCACGTTGTCGATGATCTTGCCCGGCCCCGGCCAGTCGCCGCGGCGCTCCGCGCGGATCGCCGTGTCGATGATGAACTGGTACAGCTCGGCGGGCGTGGTGGGTTGGCTCATGGGATGATGATAAGGTGGGACCTGCTCGTTGCGCTTCGCGGGCGTGGCGTCGGCCGCTGGATGTCGTGCAGCCCCCAGCAAGGGCGAATGAATTCGCTGCAACAACGACACGAAATCCGCCTGCGCGGATTGGCGGCTCTGGCGGTTCGGGCAAGTAAAGTGCGCGCCCGGGCCCCGCGGTCATCGTTCGAATTCGGCGACCGGACACGGCGCGAAAAAGCGAGCACCGTCTGGAGCAGATGTGGGTGCTTCCGTCGGGAAGCAGGCCACATCCACCGCACGAAAACGGCGCTCGCTGAAGGTATCCCGGCCCGGCCGCGCGTTCAAGGCAGGCCGTCACCGGTTCACCCGTTCACCCGGTCACCTTGTCACCCCGTCACGCTCTCCGTCCCGTGTTGATCACGTTCACCTGCCGGAAGCGCGCGGCGGGGGAGCCGTGGGAGACGGCGTTGAGCTGCGAGGGCTCGCCCTTGCCGTCGAAGAAGGTGCCGCCCACCCAGTAGGTGCTGGGGCCGCCGACCAGATCCATCGAATTCCAGAAATCCGGAGTGCGGATCTGGTACGCAACGTCGCGCAGCATGGCGCCCTTGCGGCCGTTGCGGATCTCCCACGCCACCTGCCCGCCGAACTGTCCGTTGTAGCGCTGCTGGTCGATGGAGAACGAGCCGTGGCCATCGATCAGGATGCCGTTCTCCACGCCGCCGATCAGCTCGTCCAGCGGCACGTCTCGCTCGGGGTGCGGCATGAGGTTCACGTTGGGCATGCGCTGGAACTGCACGTTGCTCCAGCTCTGCGCCGTGCTGTTGCCGTGGCTGCGCACCGGCCGCCCCGTCTGCGCGTACCAGTCGGCCAGCATGGGCGCCTGCTCGCGGGTGGTCTGCAGGTCGTTGAGGATGCCGTTCTTGACGATCAGGTACTCGTCGGGCCGCACGCCCTCGTCGTCCCAGCCCACGGTAGCCAGCGAGCCGGGGGCGCTGCGCTCCGCCTGGATGTTCATGATCTCCGGGCCGTAGCGGAACTTGCCCAGGAAGTCCGCCGGTGGGTGGATGAACGACGTGCCCGCGTAGTTGGCCTCGTACCCCATGATGCGGTCCAGCTCGGTGGGGTGGGCGATGGACTCGTGGATGATCAGCCGCAGGTGCGTGGGGAGCAGCACCAGGTCGAAGCGTCCCTGATCCACCGGCTTGGCGGTGAGCTTGGCGGCGGCCTCCTCGGCCCAGACGGCCGCGCGGGTGGGGAGGTCGGAATCGAGCACGTACTCGTAGCCCAGGCCGGCCGGAGGCACGTCGGTGCTCTGCCGCGTCTGGAAGTCCGATCCATCTTCCGCCACCGCGGTCACCGTCGTTACCGGGTAGGTGCGGGTGAGCGTCTGGGTGATGTACGAGCCCGCCGTGCTGGCGAACACCTTCTCCTCGCGGACGAAGAAGAGGGAGGTGTTGACGAAGCGCGCCCGCGGCACCCGCATGGCCGCCTCGTTGGTCTGGATGAGCAGCGCGACCTTGTCCTCTACCGACACCTCGAACGGGTCCGTGCGCAGGGGCGACTGCCAGCGGGCGTCGGGATACGCCTCCACCGGCGCCAGCTCCACGGGGCGGGTGAGGGTAAGGGCGTTGGCGCGCGCCTGGGCCACGGCCTGCCGCGCCACGCGCACCACCTCGTCCGCGTTCACGTCGCGGCTGGCGGCAAAGCCCCACGCGCCACCCGCCAGCACGCGCACGCCGAAGCCATACGTCTCCTCGTCGGAAAAGTCGGTGATCTGCCGCTCGCGCGTGCCGATGGACTGGGTGCGGTTGCGCTGGATGCGGACGTCGGCGTAGCTGGCCCCGGCGGAGCGCGCCGCGTCCAGCGCCCGCGCGGTCAGCTCGCGCTCGTCGGCGTCCTGCATGGTGCCCGCGTGCAGCCGGCGCGGCTGCAGCAGCGCCAGCCCCGCCGCGCCCAGGGTGCCGCGCTGGATGAACTCCCGGCGTTTCATATCGCGTTCCGGCGGGGGTGGATGATCGTTTCGAAGATGCTAAATCTTCAGCAGATTGATGCGGCCGGGGGGATTCCGCAAGGCCGGTTCTTTCGTCCTCCGAACGATGCTCCGCTCCGCGCTCCGGCGGGATTGACAGCGGAATCGTGCGGCAGGAGCTTCGTGGAGCTTCCGCCGAGGATCACCGAGGATTGATTTCCTGGAGGGTGTTGCTAAACCTCTACCAAAGTGTTGACTTCCTGAGGGAGCGCCGGGCATAACCGTAATGCACTCAAGTGCTTGCGCGCGACCGAAGGATCTCCTCTCCGCCTCTGTGGGGCCAGCCGGCGAGCATCGGAGCCGGCCCCCCGGTAATGCCGGCGAGATCCTTCGGTCGGCACCAGGCTCCATCGTAGCAACAGGTTACGGCGTGGTGCCTCCCTCAGGAAGTCAACATTTTTGGACGGTTCGACAACACCTTCTTTGGAAGCGCACCTGCGGACCTTGAAGTCAATCAATCGCTTGCGCGCGACTGAAGGATCTCGTCGCGGCGATCGCGAGACTGGCCACGCAACGCTCATCCCGCCCAGGTGTTGCCGGCAGGATCAATCAGTCAGGCTGATTCTTGAACACACTTTCCAGGGATTCGATGCCCCACTTCGATACCATCGTCCTGGGCCTGGGCGCGCTGGGGAGCGCCGCGCTCTACCATCTGGCCAGCGCGGGGCAGAAGGTTCTCGGCGTGGACCGCTTCGCGCCGCCGCACCCGTACGGCTCCACGCACGGGGACACCCGGATCACGCGCCTCGCCATTGGCGAAGGGGTGGAATACACGCCGTTCGCGCTGCGGTCGCACGAGCTGTGGCGCGAGATCGAGGGAGAGACGGGCGCTGACCTGCTCACGAGCTGCGGCGGGCTCATCATCTCCAACCGCGGAGAGCGGCCGGTAAGCCGCGGCGTTCCGGACTTCTTCGACAACACCCTTGCCGCCGCCCGGCGATACGGCATTGCGCACGAGGTGCTGGACGCGCGGGAGATCCGGCGCCGCTTTCCCCAGCTCAACGTGCAGTCGCACGAGGTGGGGTACTACGAGCCCGAGGCCGGGTTTCTCCGGGTAGAGGAGTGCGTCCGTGCCCAGCTGGAGCTGGCCCGCCGGCGCGGCGCCACGATCCGGATCGACGAGACGGTCGAGGGATTCGAAAGCACCGCGAACTCCGCCACCATCACCACCCGCGACGGGACGTATTCGGCCGATCATCTGCTGATCGCCGCGGGCGCCTGGCTGCCGAAGCTCGTCGGGCCGCCGCTGGCCGACCTGTTCCGGGTGACGCGCCAGGTCCTGCACTGGTTCGAGATCCAGTCTGCGCTCGAAGCGTTCTCGCCGGGGCGGTTCCCGATCTTCATCTGGGAGCTTCCCGACCGGCCGCAGCCCATCTACGGGTTTCCCACGGTGGGGATGGGCGGCCTGGCTCCCTCGATCAAGGTCGCCACCGAGCAGAGCATCGCCACCGTTGACCCGGACCACGTGCAGCGATCCGTCGCGCCCGAAGAGATCGCGGAGATGTATGCCCGGTACGTGGCGCCCTACCTTCCCGGACTGGGGCCGCGCAGCGTGCGAACGGCGGTCTGTATGTATACCGAGGCGCCGGGCGGACGCTTTGTGATCGACACGCATCCGGACCACCCGCGCGTGACGTTCGCCTCCGCCTGCTCGGGCCACGGCTTCAAGCATTCGCCAGCGCTCGGCGAAGCGCTGGCCCAGCGGCTGACGGTGGGCACAAGCCGGCTCGATCTCGAACCCTTCAGCCTGGCCAGCCTGCGGGAACGAAGCTGAGCCCACGGCTGCGGACTGAATCGGCGATACACAAAAAACGG
>DASTVC010000442.1:0-4277 GCA_035759295.1 Longimicrobium sp.
TTCAACATGGACGCGCCGCCGGCCGACATCCGCCACTACCTGCTCACCCGCCCCCTGGCGCTGGAGCCGGGCGACGAGGTGCTGTATTCCGACATCGGCTTCGTGGCGCTGTGGACGGCGGCCGAGCGCGCGGCGGGCGAGCCCCTGCCCCGCCTGCTGCAGCGCCGGGTGTGGGGCCCGCTGGGGATGGACGACACGCGCTTCTGGCCGCCCAAGGACTGCGCCCGCTGCGCGCCCACGCTGCGCCTGAGCACGGGCGAGCCGTACCGCGGCGGCTCGTACGACGAGATCGGGCGCGGGCTGGAGGGGCGCGCGGGGAACGCCGGCCTGTTCAGCACGGCGGCGGACCTGGGGCGCTTCGCCGCCATGCTGGCGAACGGCGGGTCGCTGGAGGGCGTGCGCGTGCTGCGCCCGGAGACCATCCGCACCTTCCTGGCGCCGCAGCCGGGCGCGGGCAGCTTCGCGCTGGGGTGGGTGACGTACTGCCGCGAGGGCAAGGTCAAGGACCACGTGGCGTGCAGGGACGTGTACGGCATCGGCCACACGGGCTCCACGGGCACGGCGCTGTGGATGGACCCGCGCTCGGGCACGTGGATGGTGCTGCTCACCAACCGCGTCTACGAGCCCAGGCAGCAGGTCGACATGACGCGCATCCGGCGCCGCGTGTACGAGCGGCTGACGGGGCAGGTGGACGACTAGCCCTCACCCGGGTTCGTGAACCTCACCCACCCTCTCCCACGAACTGCGTGGGAGAGGGTGTAGACTTCCTGCGGGCGATCGGCAGGTCGAATCGGCCGCCGGAAGAAACGAATCCGAACGGCCGAGTGGAGAGGTGGGGAGCGAAGCACCTGCGGGGGCGGAGCAGATTCCCCGGTCGGCGCCGGAGATCGCGCGGCGGGACGAAGCCGGGGAGCGGAGTAGATTGCTCGGTCGGCGCCGGAGATCGCGCGGCGGGACGGTGCCGGGCGGCGCCTCCCTCGGAATGACAGTCGTCGAGTGGCAGACGCGGAGGCGCGGCCGGGATCGTCTCTCCCTGCGTCTCCGCGTCTCTGCGTGAGGCCTTCTTTCCAGCCGGCGGCCGGACTTGCCTACGCCTCCAGCGCCTCGCGGACCATGCGCGCCAGGCCCTCCGGCGCGAACGGCTTCTCCAGCAGGCGAAAGCGGTCCTCCAGCACCCCGTGGCGGATGAGCGCGTCGTCCGTGTAGCCGGACATGAACACCACCCGCAGGTCCGGCTGCAGGGGCAGCAGCGCCTCGGCCAGCTCGCGGCCGCTCTCGTGCGGCATCACCACGTCCGTGAGCAGCAGGTCCACGTGGCTGCCGTTGGCGGCGAACATCTCCCGCGCCTCGGCGGCGTTGCGGGCCGCCAGCACCGTGTAGCCGCGCCGCTCCAGCACGCGGCGCGACAGGCTGCGCACCCCCTCCTCGTCCTCCACCAGCAGCACCACGCCCCCGCCCCGCTCCGCCACGGGCTCCGGGCGCGGCTCGGGGCGCTCCGGCTCGGCGTTCACGGCCGGCAGGTACACGCGGAAGACGGAGCCGCGCCCCTCCTCGCTCTCCGCCCACACGTAGCCGCCGCTCTGCTTCACGATGCCGTAGACGGTGGACAGGCCCAGCCCCGTTCCCTTCCCCGGCTCCTTCGTGGTGAAGAACGGCTCGAAGACGCGCGCCAGCACCTCCGGCGGCATCCCCACGCCCGTGTCGCTCACGGACAGGCGCACGTAGGACCCGGGGTCCACCCGGTAGGGGTAGCGCTGCGCCTCCTTCTCGCTCAGCTCCACCTCGCGCGTCTCGATGCGCAGGGTGCCGCCCCGGGGCATGGCGTCGCGCGCGTTCACGGCCAGGTTCAGCACCACCTGCTCCAGTTGCCCGGGGTCCGCCATCACCGTGGCGCGGTCGGCGCTCAGCACCGTCACCAGCTGCACGTCCTCGCCGATCACCCGGCCCAGCATGCGCTCCAGCTCGCGCACGGCCGCGTTCACGTCCAGCACCTTGGGCGCCAGCATCTGCTTGCGGCTGAAGGCCAGCAGCTGCCGCGTGAGCGAGGCGGCGCGGGTGGCCGCGCGCTTGATCTCCAGCAGGTCGTCGCGGATGGCGCCCCCCTGCGGCACCTCCAGCATGAGCATCTCCACGTTGCCCTGGATGGCCGTGAGCAGGTTGTTGAAGTCGTGCGCCACCCCGCCCGCCAGCCGCCCCACGGCCTCCATCTTCTGCGACTGCCGCAGCTGCTCCTCGCTCAGCCGCAGCCCCTCCTCGGCCTGCCGCCGGTCCGTGACGTCCTGCGAGTTCAGGACGATGCCGGCCACGGCGGGGTCGTGCAGCAGGTTCTTGCCGCGCGTCTCCAGCAGCTTCCATCCCCCGTCGCTCGTCGCCACGCGGTACTCGCGCAGCACGGTGCCCCCGGGCGTCGACACCAGCCCCACGAACGCCTCCAGCACCTCCGGCAGGTCGTCGGGGTGCACCAGCTCCAGCCCGTTGCGCCCGGACAGCTCCGCGTGGGAGTAGCCCAGCAGGCGCTCCAGCGAGGGGCTGTGGTAGCGCATGGTGCACGCCTCGTCCACGATCATGATGAGGTCCTGCGCGTTCTCGATCAGCGAGCGGAAGTGTGCCTCGCGGTGGACGAGCGCCTCCTGGGCCTCCCGGCGCTCCGTGACGTCCTCGGCGATGCCCGCCGTGCGGTACACCTGCCCCTGCGCGTCGCGGATGGGAAAGCCGCGGTCGCGGATCCACCGCACGCTGCCGTCCGGGCGCACGATGCGGTACTCGTGCTCGTACGGCTGCTGGCCGTCCGGCCCGGCGTGCACCGGCCGGTCGTCGGGGTGCAGCGACCGGGCCCACACCCCCGGGTCGGCGTACAGGTCCCCGGCGGGGCGCCCCCAGATGCGCTCGAAGGCGGGGCTCACGTACAGCGTGCGCCCCGACGCGGCCTCGTGCAGCCAGAAGACGGCGCCGATGTTCTCCGCCAGCTGCCGAAAGCGCTCCTCGCTCTCGCGCAGGGCCCGCTCGGAGCGGGACTGCTGCACGGCGTAGCGGATGGAGCGCTCCAGCAGCAGGGGGGTGAGCTCGCGCTTGACCAGGAAGTCCGCCGCGCCAGCGCGCATGGCCGCCTCGTCCAGCGCCGGGTCGCCCTGCCCCGTGAGCAGCAGCACGGGCGGCGTGTCCACGTCCAGGGCGATGCGGCCCAGGAAGTCCAGCCCGCTGCCCGCGCCCAGGCGCTGGTCCAGCAGCACGGCATCCCATCCGCCCTCTCCCAGGGCCGCCAGCCCGGCCGCCGCCGTGGGCCGCCACTCCACCTCGAAGCGCACCCCCTGCGCGGCCCGCAGCAGCCCGCGCGTGAGCACGTAGTCGTCCTCGTCGTCCTCCACCAGCAGGACGCGCAGCACCTCGGTCGGCATCTCTACCCTTCCCCGCCGTCCGGCGGCAGCTCCACGGTCTCGATCCAGTAGCGCCCCAGCACCCGCATGGCGTCCACCAGCCCGGCGAAGGTGGCCGGCTTGGTGATGAACGAGCTGGCGCCCAGGTCGTAGCTGCGCAGCACGTCCGCCTCGGCCCGCGACGTCGTGAGGACGACGACGGGGATGCGGCGCAGGGCGGGATCGGCCTTGATCTCCGCCAGGGCCTCGCGCCCGTCCATGCGCGGCATGTTCAGGTCCAGCAGCACCAGCCCCGGCCGCGGCGAATCCGCGGGGTCCGCCCAGCGGCCCCGGCGGCGCAGGTAGTCCAGCAGCTGCTCGCCGTCCTCCACGAAGCGCAGGTCGGCAACGACGCGGCACTCCCGCAGGGCCTCCGCGGCCAGCAGGCGGTCGTCGGGGTCGTCGTCCGCCAGGAGGACGGTGACGGAGCGCGGGCCGTCCGTCATCCCTCCTCCTCGTCCCGCGGGGGCCGGCGGACGGGGAGCCGCACGGTGAAGGTGGCCCCCGCCCCGGGCGTGCCGGCCGCCGTGAGGGTGCCCCCGTGCCGCTCGGCGATGCGCCGGCAGATGGCCAGCCCCATCCCCGTCCCCTCGTACTCGCCGCGCCCGTGCAGCCGCTGAAAGGGGGTGAAGATGCGCTCCGCGTGCTTCGCCTCGAAGCCGATGCCGTTGTCGCGGACGGCCAGCTCCGCCCACGCCTGGGCCCCCTCCGTGGGCGGCGCCTCGTCCGCGTCCAGCACCCGGCCCTCCACGTGGACGAGCGGCGCCACGCCGGGGGGATGGAACTTGACGGCGTTGCCGATGAGGTTCAGCAGCAGCTGCCGCATCATGCTCCCGTCCGCCTCCACCGTGGGCAGGGGGCCCA
>DASTVC010000443.1:0-5254 GCA_035759295.1 Longimicrobium sp.
CCGTAGCCAGCAGCGCCTCCGCCTCTCGCAGCATCCCCACGATCTGCGTCGCCGTGTGCCTGATCTTCTTCAACGAGTCCTCCTCCCCTTGGGCAGTGTGGACTCCCATTCTACCTGGTTCAACTTACGGGGGGCAGGCCATTTATCCCCTCTCCCACGCAGTTTGTGGGAGAGGGCAGGCGAGGAACGAGCCGGGTGAGGGCCCGCCGGGCGAGGGCCCTAGATGCGCTCCGCCGGCGCCGCCTGCGCGCCGAGGCTCTGCGGCTGCGCCGGCGCCTGCGTGAGCTCCGGCACGCTGGGGAGCGGAAGGGCGGCGTGGCGGCCCCTGCCGCTCTCCAGGTCGCGGCGGAACTCCGACTCCTCCGACAGCTCGCGGATCGAGCGATCCATGCTGTGCATCTGCTCTTCCATCAGCGCCAGCCGCCGCTCCACCAGCTGCTGCGCCTGGTTCTCGCCCTGCAGCTCGCGGTAGCTCTTCAGCGCCTCCATCAGCGGTTTGAGCGCAAAGCGGGCGGTCAGGCCGGCGATGGGGATCAGGACCACCATCGACACCAGAAAGATGGCCAGCCCGGCGATGATCGCGGTATTCAGGTCCATCGGATCCTCCGTCGGAAACGTGCGTACAGGCCCGGTGCGCGGGCCGGATGAAACGGAAAGTGGGCGGCCTTCTGGTCCGGCCGTGGGGGTGCGTACGGCGGGTGCGGCGCGAAAGATTCGCCGCCCGCGGATGGCGGCGAATCCCTCGATGGACCGTCTACGCGGCCGCCTCGGAGGCGCGGTTCAGGCCGGCGACGCGGGGGAGCACGCCGCGGACGAGGGCCGCCAGGCGGTCGCGGACGCGGGCGCCCACCTCCATCACCTCCTGGTGCGACAGCTTCTCGCCGCCGATCCCCGACGCCAGGTTGGTGATGCAGCTGATCCCCAGGCACTTCATCCCGATGGCGCGCGCCACCAGCACCTCGGGCACGGTGCTCATCCCCACCGCGTCGGCGCCCAGGCGGGCCAGCATGCGGATCTCGGCCGGCGTCTCGTAGCTGGGCCCCAGCAGCGCCGCGTACACCCCCTGGACGAGGGGGATGCGCAGGTCGCGCGCGACCTCCTCGGCGATGCGGCGGAATCCGCTGTCGTACGGATCCGACATGTCCGGGAAACGCTCCTCGCCCGGCACCGTCTGCCCGATGAGCGGGTTGCGCAGCATGAGGTTGATGTGGTCCGCCATCAGCATCAGGTCGCCCGGCTGGAACCCGGGGCGAATGCCGCCCGCCGCGTTGGTCAGCAGCATGGTCTCGGCGCCGAGGGCGGCCAGCGCGCGCACCGGCAGCGCCACGTCGGCCGGCTGCCACCCTTCGTAGAGATGGAAGCGGCCCTGCATGGCCGCCACCTCTACCCCTTCCAGCCGCCCTGCGACCAGCTGCCCCGCGTGCCCCGCGAGCTCCTGCGTGCGCCGAGGAAAGCCCGGGATGTCGCCGAAGGGAATGCGGACGGCGTCCTCGATGTCGTCCGCCATGCCGCCAAGGCCGCTGCCCAGCACCAGCACGGCGTGCGGCGCGCGGGTAATGCGCTCGCGAAGGAAGCCTACGGTGTCGTGAATGGATGGGGCGTTCATGCGGCTTTCGGTAAGGCGTGAAGCGCGCAATCTTCCGCGCGAAAGCGGCGGCGTCAACAGCGGCGGGCGACGGCCAGCCGGCCACCCCGCGCGAGAAACCTTTCGCGGGCCGTTTTCGTCCGCAATCATGGCGCACCCGGCCGCCTGAAGCCGGCTCCATCATCCCGTGAGGGGAAGGACATGTTCTTTCGCATCTTCTGCTTCACCGGCCTGGCATTCGGGCTCTTCCAGGTGGTGATGGGACTGCTGCGGGGCTACACGCCGGGGCTCGCGATCATATCCGGCGTGGTGTCGGGGGTGTTCTTCGGGCTGGGGATGGCCGTCGTGCTGAACGAGTCGCACCGGTGGGGGACGAAGCGCCGTGGGTTCGATCCCGACGACCCCGACTTCAGCGTGGACGCGCGGAAGGGCGTTGCGCTCCCGATTTCCCCGGACGAGGCGCTGGAGCGCTGCAGGACGGTGCTGGAGGCGGACATGCGGTTCTCGAAGGTACGAACCGATCCCGCGGAGTGGACGGTGCAGGCCCGCGCACGATGGAGCTGGAGCAGTCTTGGCGAGAAGATCGAGTGCCGTGTCTACTCCCGGGACGACGGCAGCCAGGTGGAGATCCGCAGCCGCCCCGTGGTGCCGTCCACCATCGCGGACTACGGAAAGAACCGCGAGAACGTGGAGCGCATCCGCGCGCTGCTGCTGGGCCACGCACCCGCCCGGGCCGTCGCGGCGGGTTGATTCCCGGCTCGGTGGCCCACCGCGCGTCGGCAGATGAAAAAAGGGGGCCTCCCGCGCGGGAGGCCCCCTCTTCTTACCGGCGATCGACGAGCGGCCTCAGGCGCCGAACTCGCAGGGGTCCGCGGGCTGCGGGTCGGCGAAGAGCGGGGCCAGGTGAAGGTTCACGCGGCCGGGGTGCATCTGGTCGTACCGGCCCGCGGGGGAGTTGCGGCCCTGCATGGCGCACACCACCCGCACGTGCTGCCGGCCGTTGATGAACAGCCTGAGCTGCACGCCGCGGTTGGTGTACGGGTTGACCCCGCCCGAGTAGCTGTAGGAGCCGAACGGCCGGGTGGCCGCCCACGCGGCCGAATCCACGCGGACGACGGTCTTCGCTTCCACGGTCCCTTCGGTGGCGCCCATCACCTGCACCGGCGCGCCGGCGGGCGCCACCAGCCGGTACGAGGGGATGGCGTTGCCGTACTGGTCGGCGAACTGGAAGGCGGCCACGTACGGGAACCCGCCCTCGCCGCCGCCGTTGTTCACCGACGCGAACGTGTCGGCGAGGGCGGTGGCGGTGAACGCCTTGAAGACGATGGCCGCGCCGGTCTCGGGGTTCACGGCGCGCACCTCCATGGTGCACTCGCGCGCCTTGCGGCCCAGCGTCCAGCGCTCCATGGCGCGTCCGTTCGCGGTGGTCACCGCCGAGCCGGCGAACGGAGCGCCGCACTCCTCCGGCTGCGGGACCACGAAGTTCACCGCGATGCCGGGCACCGGCCTGCCGTCCTCCGTCTTTACCTCCACCGCCAGCGGCTGGTCGAGCTCGCGGGTTACGGTGTCCGTCTGCCCGTTGCCGCTTACGATGGTGAGCGAAACGCGGGAGTAGTCGATGGGCGTTTCCTTCCCGCCCTCGGTGGGCGAGCCGCCGCCGCACGCGGCAAGAGAGAGCAGCGCGAACGCCGCGACATGGATGCGCATCAGTCGATCGGAAATTTCAGGGATCTGTCTGTGGATGGGGACAGGCAATATATCGAATTTTCCATCATCCGTGAAGACCAGCAACTCTACACAAGCATTTGCTGGACAACATCATACGCAGCATCGACCCAAAACCAGCTTGCCCCGGGATCATGCCGTCGAGGTCTCGGGTGATACGGAGCGGATGTCCAGCTACACGTCACCAGCGAAGGTCTCCCGCCGCACCTTCGCTCCGTTCGCACCCCCAGCGGTCCCCTCTCCCGGGCCGGCGGGAAACCTTTCGCGGCCGATCATCGTCCGAAAAGGTTGACTGCGGATCCTGACCGGGAGCGACCATGCGAAGCGACGGTTTTCTGCGCAACTTGTGCATCTGGACGGCGGTCGGCGCGGTCTGCGTGACCGCCAGGCAGATGCTGGTCGACGTGCCCATGCCCCAGGCCGTCCTGGCGGGCGCGAGCGTGGGGGTGCTCTTCGGGCTGTTCATGGCCGTGTTGGGGGCGGTGGCAAGCGACGGGTACGTCCCTCCGTTCGAGACGGGCGAGCTTGTCGCCGCCCTGCGCGATCTTCCGCGGGACGCCGTGAACGTACGCGAGTCCATCACCCTGCCGCTGGCGCCGGACCAGGCGCTCGCGGTGTGCCGGGCTACGCTGCGCGCGGACGGGCACTTTGCGTGGGTGCGCGCCGAGCCCGCGACGGGCATGGTACGCGCCCGGGGCCGGATGAGCTGGCAGAGCTGGGGCGAGCGCATCCAGATCCGGGTGGAGCCGGTGGAAGGCGGCAGCCGGGTAGAGATCCGCAGCTGGCCCCGGATACGCGCCACCCGCTTCGATTCCGGCACCAACCGCGGCAACGTGGAGCGCATCCGCGCCGCGCTGGCGAAACACGCTCCCCAGGCCCTTGCCGCGGCCGCGCCCCCCGAGGCACCAGCCCCGATCGACCCGCGCGCATGGGCGGAGGCGTGGTTTCGTGCCCGAACCTGACCCGCATCCCTTTCCGCCCCGCCTGTGCGGAACGGGTCGTACGGCCAACGGATGATCCCGTTTCTGCGGATTCCGTGTGCAGTCGCACTGAATCGAACGCAGAGAGCGCAGAGTTCAAACGAGAGAGCGCAGAGGGTCCCTTTCGTCAGTCCTCTGCGCTCTCTCATTTCTTCTCTGCGCTCTCTGCGTTGAATCGTTGCCGGTCCTGAACAACGAACTGGAGGATCCGGATAACAGCGCCTCCTGCTGATCGAGCGAGGCGTTCGATCCCCAGACGGCGAGGAGCGTGGGCGCCCGAACGGCACCGACGCTCCTTTTCATCCCCGGCGAAGCGTTCCTACCGGTTTACCGCCTTCATCGAAGCCTCGGGGTACCGCGTTCCCGCGGCCGCGCCGACCGGGAAGGTCTCGTCCAGGCGCCGCAGCTCATCGGCCGAAAGCTGCACGTCACCCGCGCCGGCGTTCTCCTCAAGATACTTCACGCGCTTGGTGCCGGGGATGGGCACCACGTCGCCGCCCTGCGCCAGCACCCACGCCAGCGCCAGCTGCGACGGCGTAACGCCCTTCTCCCGCGCCAGGGCCTCCACCTCGCGAACAAGGTCCAGGTTCTTGCCGAAGTTCTCACCCTGGAAGCGGGGCTGCTGGCGGCGGTAGTCGTCTTCCGGCAGGTCCTCGAACTTCTGGAAGCGGCCGGTCAGAAAGCCGCGCCCCAGCGGGCTGTACGCCACGAAGCCGATCCCCAGCTCGCGGACGGTATCCAGAATGCCGTTCTCCTCCACGTCGCGCGTCCACAGCGACCACTCCGTCTGCAGCGCGGCGATGGGGTGCACGGCGTGGGCGCGACGGATGGTCTCCGATCCGGCCTCGCTCAGCCCCAGGTAGCGCACCTTGCCGGCGGCCACCAGCTCGGCCATGGCGCCTACCGTGTCCTCGATGGGCACGGTGGGGTCCACGCGGTGCTGGTAGTAGAGGTCGATGTGGTC
>DASTVC010000444.1:0-15054 GCA_035759295.1 Longimicrobium sp.
CCACCGCCGGGGCCCCCGCCGCCCATCCGTCCCGCACCGCCGGGCCCGCCGGCCCCCGGACCCCCGGCGCCCGGTCCGCCCGGACGTCCGCCGCCTTCGCCGCCCTCGCGGGTCCGCTGCTGCTCGCGCCGCTCGGATTCCGTGGGCGCAAAGCTGTGGCGGAAGCCGGCGGAAAGATCCGCCGAGACGCGGGTGTTGCGGTTCTCCGAGGCGCGGTCGTACAGCTCGGTGGCAATGCGCGCCTCGTCCATCTCCGTGTACAGCGTCACCCCGTCCGCGTCCCACCCGTTGCGGAACACGCCGATTTCCCCGCGCAGCGTGGTGCGCTCCGTCAGGGCGAACTCCGACGTCATGTCGAAGTTGCCGGAGAGGCCGGTGCGGTCGTTCGTCGCGTCCTGCTGCAGCAGGGTGATGGGCGTGGTGAGCAGGTTCTGGCGCAGGTCGAAGCTGGTGGTGGTGCGGTCGGAGCGGCGCAGAAACCCGCCTCCGAACAGCGTAAGCCGCCCGCGCTGGTACGTAAGCCGGCCGCCCGAGCCCACTTCGCCGCGGCTGGACGTGTTGGCGAACACGCTGCCGCTCAGCCCCAGGTCCACGTTCTTCTTGAGGACGATGTTGACGATGCCGCCCGCCCCCTCGGCCTCGAAGCGCGCGGAGGGGTTGGGGATCACCTCGATGCGGTCGATGCGGTCCGCGGGGAACTGCTGAAGGAACAGCTCCAGCGACTCGCCCTGCATGGGCGCGGGGCGGCCGTTGAGGTAGATCTGCGCCGCGGTGCCGCGCAGCTGCACGCCGCCGTTCACGTCCACCTCCAGCTCCGGCACGCTGCGCAGCACGTCCGTCGCCATCCCTCCCGCGGCGACGGGCATGTCGCGGGTGCTGTAGATGGTGCGGTCGGCGGCGACGATGGCGGTGGCGGCTTCGGTGCGCACCTGCACCTCTTCCAGCAGCAGCGTGGCGGCGGCCAGCTCCACGTTCCCCACGTCCGCGGTGCCGCCGGCCGTGACGCTCACCCCCGGGCGGCGCCCGCTTCCGTAGCCCAGCCGCGAGGCCTGCAGCGTGTACGTCCCCGGCGCGACCGCGATGCGGAACCGTCCCGCCGCGTCCGTGTTGGCCCCCGCCACCGTGGTGGTGTCGCCCGCCACGCGCAGGGTCACGCTGACGGCGGGGAGCGGCCTGCCGGAGGGCGACTCCACCACGGTGCCGGTAACGGTGCCGTTCTGGGCCGCCGCGGGGGTGGAAAAGGCAAGCGCCGCTGCCAGCGCGGCGAACACTCCGGTATATGACTTCGAGAACCGCATCATCATCCTGCTTCGGTCGGGTACGGCCGCGGCCCCGGACGGGCGGCGGTTTTGGGGGACGGCAAGGCCTCGCACGTCGCGCGCCGCCCGCTGTTCATCGTCCGCAGGGTGACAGTCGGCGGCGCGGAAACGTTGGGCGGACCTTGGCATGGTGAACGGGTGAAGGGGTGAAGGGGTGACGGCGCTTCGACATGCTTCGAGGTGACGCGTCCAGAAGTAGGGACGCGCAAGGATGAGAAGACGTTAACGCTGATTGTGGAAGCCGATCGAATTCTCCCCTCTCCGTGAGGAACGACGGGGAGGGGCTGGGCGAGGGGCACCAAACCGGCGGACGCAGTTCGACTTCGTTCGCCGATCCCCGATCCTTTCGGCATCCCCAACCTCCCCCAGGTTTTTTTGGGGGAGGTGGGCCGGTGGTGCCGGCCCGAGGGGGCGCGCCCCTCGCGCTTCGCCCTGCCGGAGCGCGATCGAATTCTCCCCTCTCCGTGAGGAACGAACGGGGAGGGGCCGGGGGAGGGGCACCGTGGCGGACCCGTGACCCTTTCCACGCGGTGCCGGGCGTGCCATTGTGCGGGGTGGGCCTGTCGTGGCCGGAAGCGGAAGCATGGGAACGGAGGATGGAGATGGCGCAGGGGAATGGCGACGGCGCGGCGGCGAGCGGAACGTTCCGCATCGGGGGAGAGCTGGAGGTGCACCGCCTGGGATTCGGGGCGATGCGCATCACCGGAAAGGGCGTGTGGGGGCCGCCGCCGGACCGTGAGGAATGCATCCGGGTGCTGCGGCGCACCGTGGAGCTGGAGATCAACCTGATCGACACGGCGGACTCGTACGGGCCCAACGTGAGCGAGGAGCTGATCGCGGAGGCGCTGCATCCGTATCCCGCCGGACTGGTGATCGCCACCAAGGGCGGCTTCGAGCGCACCGGGCCCGACGAGTGGGTCACCAACGGCCACCCCAAGCACCTGCGCGCCACCTGCGAGGCCAGCCTGCGCCGGCTGCGCGTGGACACCATCGACCTGTGGCAGCTGCACCGCATCGACAACAAGGTGACGCCCGACGACCAGTTCGGCCTGATGTCGGACCTGATCGCCGAAGGGAAGATCCGCCACGCGGGCCTGAGCGAGGTGACGGTGGAGGAGATCGAGGCCGCGCGCCGCATCGTCCCCATCGTCACCGTGCAGAACCGCTACAACGTGGCCGACCGCGAGTGGGAGGGGGTGCTGGACTACTGCGAGCAGCAGGGAATCGGTTTCATCCCCTGGTTTCCGCTGGCGGTGGGCGAGCTGGCGGATGCGGGCGGGCCGCTGGCGGACGCGGCGAAGCGGCTGGGCGCGGCGCCGTCGCAGGTGGCGCTCGCCTGGCTGCTGCGCCGCTCGCCCGTGATGCTCCCCATCCCCGGCACCAGCAAGGTCAAGCACCTGGAGGAAAACACCGCCGCCGCGAGCCTGGAGCTAACCGACGAGGAGTTCGCGCGGATTGCGCAGGGGACGGAGGAGGAGTGAGGCACCGGTAAGCCTTACACCTCATGAAACAAGTTGATTTCCTGAGGAAGCGCCGCGAGAAACCAGAACCATCTCAACCGCCCGCGCGCGACCGAAGGATCTCGTCTGCCTCACCTGGGGGCAGGCATCCGGGCGCAGGAGCCGGCCCCCGCGGTTTTGCCGGCGAGATCCTTCGGTCGGTGCCCGGAATCCATCGGGACGGGCGGATTCAGCGCGGCGCCCTCCCTCAGGAAATCAACGCGCGGAGGTTGCCTGAGACGCTCGGGGGATCACCGTTGGCGGCCCGGTGATCGGCGGATTACCCTTCGCTCCAGCGGGCGGGGCGGCGCCAACTGTCTGATCCGCACGTACCATCGTTCGCAAACCACGCTCGGCCGGTCCATCCTTCTCGGGAGCACGTACCATGAGCGCCGACAACGAAGTCGTAACCCGCATCGGGCAGGAGAAGTACCGCACCGAGGTGGTGGCGGGCGGGCACACGCTGGTGGTGGACGAGCCGGCGGAGGTGGGGGGCGGGGGAGATGCACCCACGCCGTACGACCTGCTGCTGGGCTCCATCGGCGCGTGCACGGCCATGACGCTGCGGATGTACGCGGACCGCAAGGGATGGCCGCTGGAAGGGGTGACGGTGCGGCTGCGCCAGTCGCGCTCGCACGCCAAAGACTGCGTGGACTGCGCGACGAAGCACGTGGGCCTCAACCAGATCGAGCGCGAGCTGGAGCTGGAAGGCCCGCTCACCGACGAGATGCGCGAGCGGCTTACGCAGATCGCCGACCGCTGCCCCGTAAAGCAGACGCTGGAGCGCGGCATCAACGTGGTTGCCGCGCAGACGGTGTAAGACGCCGCATGAAGTTTGCGTAGTCGTCGTGCAGATTCTGCCCACCACCACCTCCCTCCCCGGAAAAGCCATGCGCTTTGCGCGTTCAGGATGGTTCTACGAACAGTTTTCCGGGCTGGCCAGCCGCATCTCGGAAGCCGCGCAGCAGCTGGACCGACTGTTCGCGCAGCCAGAGCGCGCGGACGAGGTGCTCGAAGCCCTGGTGCGGCTGGACCACGAGGCGTCGGAGCTGCGCGACAAGGTGATCGGCGAGATCGAGGGGGTACCCGTGACGCCGCTGCCACGCGAAGACATTCACCGCGTGGCGCACATGCTTGGCGACACGGTGCACCGCTTCAATGACGCCGCGCACCGCACCCGGACGCTGCACCTGGGCGCGCCGCCCCTGGGCGCCGTGCAGATGTCGGCGGTGCTGGTGCGCGCGGCCGCGTGCATCGAGACCACCGTGGCCAGCTTTCGCCAGCGCGACTATCCCACCGCGCGCTGCGAGGAGATGGAGAGCCTGAACGACGAGGGCCGCGACATCTACGCCCGCTCCATCGAGGAGCTGTTCGCCGGCAACCCCGACCCGCTCGAAGTGCTGCGCTGGAAGGAAGTCTACGACGAGCTGGACCAGGCCCTGGAGCAGTGCCGGGCCATGGACCACGAGCTGGACGGCATCGTCCTGGATAACCGCGGGTGACGAGGCGCTGAGCCTTCGGTCGCAACGCTCGATCCGCCGACCCCAGCTAGGGTCGGCGGATTTTTTGTTGATTATGGATGAAGCGTGTCATTCCGAGGCCCGCCCGCACTGCCGTGTGCTTTTCGCGCAACCGGTTGCAGGGCCGAGGAATCTACCGTCGGTCATCGCGAGGGCGGATGCGGCAGCTCGCTCCGCACGTGCGGACGCACGGTGGCTAGACAGGGCCGGGTTCGGGGCCTGGAACGAGCCACCAGCATGCAGAGAGTAGATTTCTCAGTCGCGCGCCGGGTCCGTCGCAGGGATGGTGTCGCGCGGCGCTCCTTCGAAATGACAGTCCTGAGCGCGCGTTGAAATCCGTTGTGAGGTCGTGGGTTCAGCGACCTCACGACGCCGGCGCGGCGGCCGCGGCCTGCGCGACGGGCTGCGCGGGGACGGCGGGGGGTGTGCGCGTGGTGGCACGGGTTCCCAGGTCCGCGAAGTCCGGGAAATAGGCCACCATTCCGCCGCGCGCGGTGGTGACGTGGTATCCCGCCACCAGCTGCGACGCGTAGAAATCCAGGTAGAAGTCGAACGGGTCCGACACGTCGCTGTCGATGGCCTCCATGTCGGCGGCCACCATGAACAGCTTGCCGAACTGCAGCGTCCCGCCCCGGAAGTACACGTAGGATTCAGACGCGACCGGCGGTGCGGGCGGCGCCGCATCCTCCCGCCCGAACACCTGCACCATCTCCCCGCCCTCGATGCGCACCGCGGTCAGGCGCCCCGAGATCCGCGGCGGGGGCAGGATCTGGAAGGGGTCCAGCAGCAGGTCGTTGCCGTCCGCGCGCACGCCCTTGGCGCCGCGCAGGTCGATCATGTCAGACAGGTGCAGCCCCAGCGCGTGCAGCAGCGCCAGCCCGTCCGCGCCGCACAGCCGCACGGAGGTCGCGTGGACACGAATCCCGCCCTGCGGCGTAAGGCTCACCTCCGAGGTCATCTCGAACGGAAGCGCCGCACCCTTGTGCAGCGTGCCGCTCAGCAGCATCTGCGATCCGCGCAGCTCGGCGCGCAGGTCGGTGAGCGGCGCGCCGGGATAGCCGAAGACGTAGCGGTTCAGCAGCCGCGTAAGGTCGTCCGCGCTCATCCCCAGCACGGCGTCGCTGATCTCCAGCAGCAGCGTGTTCTTGTCGTCCAGAAGGATGACGCCCGTGTGCCGAAGGTCGTGCATGCGGCCCTGCAGCCGGTGAACGTGCAGGTACGTGTCGTCGTCCAGGTGGAGCATGATGTTGCGCATGCTGGCCTGCGTAACCGTGTCGCCCGCGCCGGCGCCCGGCGGGGTCTGCAGCACCAGCGTTTCGGGCGCGGGAAAGCGGTGCGCGGGCCCCAGCACGATGGGCTGGCGGCTGCAGCCCGCCGCCGCCACCAGCAGCAGGAACGCGAGCGCCCCCGCGAATGCTCCCCAGCGAAGCCAGCGGCGCGGTTTGGAGGTCATGATGAAGCCCTTCGGGGAAGGGTGGTTCGGCGGATCGGGCAAGGTACATCGGTAGGCCAGCACTTCCGTTACGCGCAGGAACCAAGCCACATGCGGTGGTTGCGGACGCGCAGGCGCATGGAACGCCGCACACGATCAGGCCGCCGAGTCCGCGCAGGCGGACTTTGCGATGTTGTAGCGGCGAATTTATTCGCTCCTGCAGGCGGACGGGACGTCACTATTCGGATTCGCGACGGGCATTTCATCTTGCGGGAGCCGCGCGCCGTTCCGTCTAACCACGAGGCGTCTGACGATTCACCTGATCGCGCGTCGGGTGACGTGGACGGCAGGCTATGGTGACCTTCCGGCGGGACTTGAGGCGTCCTCTGCTCTGGAAAACGTGGATGGCAGGCTCCGGTGACCCTCCCGGTGGGACTCGAGACGTCCTCCGATCTCCAGGAAACGTGAACGACAGGGCTACGTGACCTCTGCTGGACGTCCGTGGCGGATAATGGGTTTCTCAAAAAATGCGGATGGCTCCCTGCCGCCATCGCCCGTCTTTCCAATCCCAAACTCCGCAGGAAAGATCACGTTGTCTCCGCGAATCCCGTAGCGATCCACGCCCGCAACCGAAGGCCATTTGCGTTCGCCCCCTCCCGCGGCCACTTTGCCCGGGAGGGGTTTCTCGTTTCACGCCGCACATCCGCACGCCGATGGCGCAGGATCCCACCTCCATCCCCGCGGTGCAGCCGCTGGACGCGCACAACCGGCGGCTGCTGGAGAACGTGCATCCGCCCGCGTGGACCAATCCCGAGCCGAAGGATCGCTACCACCTGGTGGTGATCGGCGCGGGAACGGCGGGGCTCGTCACCGCCGCCATCGCCGCGGCGCTGGGGGCGAAGGTGGCCCTGGTGGAGCGCGAGCTGATGGGCGGCGACTGCCTGAACGTGGGATGCGTGCCGTCCAAGTCCATCCTCGCCGCCGCGCGCGCATGGCAGGCGGCGCGGGACGCATCCGCGCGCTACCACGGACCTAACGTCTCCGGCGAAGGCGACTTCGCGGCCGTGATGGAGCGGATGCGGCGGATCCGCGCCGACATCAGCCCCGTGGACGGCGCCCTGCGCTTCCGCGACGAGATCGGCGTGGACGTGTTCCTGGGCAACGGACGCTTCGTCAGCGAGGACGCGGTGGAGGTGGATGGCAAGCGCCTCCGCTTCCATCGCGCCGTCATCGCGACCGGTGCCCGCGCCGCCATCCCGCCCATCGAGGGGATCGGCGAAGTCGCGTGTCTTACCAACGAGACCGTCTTTTCCCTCACCGAGCGGCCGGAGCACCTGGTCGTCATCGGCGGGGGACCCATCGGGTGCGAACTGGCGCAGGCGTTCGTCCGCTTCGGCGCGCGGGTTACGATCATCGACAGCGCCCCCCGCATCCTCTCTCACGACGACGCCGACGCCGCGGAAGTCGTGGCTGCCGCGCTGCGAAACGAGGGGATCGAGATCATGACGGACGCGCGGATCGATTCGGTGCGCCAGGACGGGGCGGGGAAGACGATCCGCGTCACCCTCGGCGGCGAATCGACCGAGATCACCGCCTCCCACCTGCTGGTCGCCGCCGGGCGCGCGCCGAACGTGGAGGGGCTTGGACTCGAGGAGGCGGGGATCGAGTACGAGGCGAAGGGTGTGGCGGTGGACGAGCGGATGCGTACGTCCAACCCGCGCGTCTACGCCATCGGCGACGTGGCGTCGCGCTTTCAGTTCACCCACGCGGCCGACGCGCAGGCGCGGATGGTGGTGCGCAACGCCCTCTTCCCCGGGCGCGGGGGGAAGGCGAAGGATCTGATCATCCCCTGGTGCACGTACACCACCCCGGAGCTGGCGCACGTCGGCATTGCGCCGGACGAGGTGGCGGAGGCGGGGGACGAGGTGGAGACCCTTACCATCCCCATTCATGACGTGGATCGCGCGCGGACGGACGGCACCACCGACGGCTTCTTCCGTGTGCACTTGAAGGCGGGATCCGATACCATCCTGGGCGCCACGCTGGTCGCCGAGCACGCGGGCGACATCATCAGCCAGGTGACGCAGGCGATGACGGCGGGGATGGGCCTGGGCAAGCTGAGCGAGACCATCTACCCCTATCCCACCACCGCCGAGGTGCTGCGCAAGGCGGCGGACGCCTGGAGCCGCCGCAGGCTTACACCTGCGGCGAAGCGCGCGTTCGGGCTTTACTTCCGCGTCCGCGGCTGATTTGGCCACGATGGATGTCGGGTGAGGCTGTACGCGGAACGCCATCACCGTTACATTGTGAAAACGTTTTCACCCACGGCGGCCGCTGTCTTCTGTGCCGGCGCATGCGTCCCCTTGGACGGATTGCGTGGAAGATTGGCCGTTATTGTCGCGTTGCGTACGCAAGCATGCGGTGGTTACAATTCATGTCCACGATTCTTCCTTCCGTCTCGCCGCCCAGCAGGCCCGTGCGCGCGATCCCTTCCTCCCACGTGACGGCAGATACGCAGGCGGCCCCGGCCGTCTCGCGGCGCTGGCGCGCGGACGAAGGACTCCGTTGAGCGCCGCCGCCGGGACCCTGCGCCTTCCTTTCGCATCCGTGACCGATTTTCGCGACGCGGGACCGTGGTTCACCGAGGGGCCGGCCCTGCTGGCCGCCGTGTCGCCCGCGGGAACCCTGGTCGCCACCAGCCGCGCGGCGGCCGATGCGGTGGGACGCACGCCCGAGGAGCTGGAGGGCGTGGCTTTCTCCACCCTCTACCATCCCGAAGACCGCGCCACCGCCTGCGCCGCGCACACCGAAGCGCTGGCCAAACCCGGAACCGACGTGCGCCGCACGCTGCGCAAGCTGGGCGCGGACGGCGGCGTTCTGCGCGTGGACGAGACGCTGCGCGCCATCGCGGGGACCGGCGGGACGATCGTCCTCATCCACACGCAGGACGCCACCGATCGCGGAACGGATGTCGGCTCGCGTATGGGTGGGGAGCGGTACGCGCTGGCGCTGCAGGGGGCCAGCGAAGGGCTGTGGGACTGGGACGTGGCGGCCCGGCGGCTGTCGCCCTCGCCGCGGATGATGGCGCTGCTGGGGTACGCGGAGGGCGAGGTGGGGCCCGATCCGTCGGAGTGGCTGGCCCGCATTCACCCCGAGGACGTGGAGCACGTGCGCGCGGTGCTCACGACGCTGCGCAACGGCGAGCGGCCGTACGTGGAGAGCGTGCACCGCATGCGGCACCGCGACGGCAGCTGGCGCTGGGCGCACGTGCGCGCGGTGGCGGTCATGGGAGAGGATGGGGCGGCGGTGCGGGTGGCCGGCAGCCTGAGCGACGTGACGGACCGCAAGGTGGCCGAGGAGCTGCTGCTGCACAACGCGCTGCACGACGCGCTCACGGGGCTCCCCAACCGCACGCTGCTGCTGGACCGCGTGGGGCTGGCGCTGCGGCGGGGCGCGCGGACGGGCCGCACCTGCGCGGTGCTGTGCGTGGGGCTGGACGGCTTCAAGGTGGTCAACGACTCGCTGGGCCACTCCGTGGGCGACCTGCTGCTGGGCGAGGTGGCCCGGCGGCTGGAGAGCGCCATGCGCTCGGCCGACACGGTGGCGCGGCTGGGGGCCGACGTGTTCGCGGTGCTGGTGGACGAGCTGCGCGACCCCGCCGAGGCGCGCGCCGTGGCCGCCCGCGTGCACGAGGCGCTGGCGGCGCCGTTCCCCCTGCACGGGCGCGCGGTGTTCGCCACGGCCAGCATCGGCATCGGGGGCGGGGGAGACGGCGCGGCGGCCGAGGTGCTGGTGCGCGACGCCGAGACGGCCATGTACCGCGCCAAGTCGCGCGGCCGCGCCGGCACGGAGATGTTCGACGCCACCATGCAGGCCACGGCGCTGCAGCGGCTGCACCTGGAAACGGACCTGCGCGGCGCGGTGGAGCGCGAGGAGTTCGAGCTGGCGTACCAGCCGGTGGTGTCGCTGGCGGACGGGCGCATCGCGGGGTTCGAAGCGCTGGCCCGCTGGCGCCACCCGGAGCGCGGGCTGCTGCCCCCGTCTGAGTTCATCTCCGCGGCCGAGGACACGGGGCTCATCGTCTCCCTGGGCCGCTGGGTGCTGCGCGAGGCCTGCCGCCAGATGCGCGACTGGAACCGCCGCTACGGCGCGGCGCTCTCGGTCAACGTGAACCTGTCGCCGCGCCAGTTCGCGGATCCGGCGCTGGCGAGCGACGTGGCGGCGGCGCTGCAGGAGACGGGGCTGCCGGCGGCGTTCCTCAAGCTTGAGATCACCGAGACCCTGCTGATGGGCGACGCCGGGAGCGCGGCGGCCACGCTGGAGGAGCTCAAGACGCTGGGCGTGGACCTGTGCATCGACGATTTCGGCACGGGATACTCGTCGCTCAGCTACCTGCACCGCTTTCCCATCGACACGCTGAAGGTGGACCGCTCGTTCATCACGCGGCTGGGTGACGGCCAGACGGAGCAGATCGTCCGCACCATCCTGGTGCTGGCCCAGACGCTGGGTCTGCGCGCGGTCGCCGAAGGCGTGGAGACGGCGGAGCAGGCCGACTCCCTGCGCGCCATGGGCTGCGAGTACGCCCAGGGCTTCCGCTTCTCCCACCCCGTCGCGGGGGATGCGGCGGGTGCGATGATCTGGCGGCAGCGGCTGAGCGCGTAGGCCCTCACCCGCGCTCGTTCCTCGCGCTCCCTCTCCCACAAACTGCGTGGGAGAGGGGATAAACGTCGCACAAGCGTCTGGAGCATTCTCGCTGGTACGCAGTTGACGCCCCGACCGGCGAGCGCACGCGAGCCGGACGGGGCTTATCGCTTTCCTAGCAGCGGGTTTACCCGCTCATCCCCCGCATCATCCACCCGCCCGGAACACCGTCTGCCCCATCGCGCAACGGCTGGACCGCACCCCCGCTTTTCCGTACTTTCGTACCCTCGTACTTTCGTACTGCCGTTCCGCACTCACGCACTCACGCACTACCGCACTCACGCACTTTGTCTTCCGTCTACGCCCAGAAGATTGCCGCGGAGCTGGGACTCCGGGCGCCGCAGGTAAGCGCCGCGCTGGAACTGCTGCTGGCCGGCAACACCATCCCGTTCGTCGCACGCTACCGCAAGGAGGCCACGGGCGAG
This sequence comes from Longimicrobium sp., assembly GCA_035759295.1. Classification (GTDB taxonomy): domain Bacteria; phylum Gemmatimonadota; class Gemmatimonadetes; order Longimicrobiales; family Longimicrobiaceae; genus Longimicrobium. The sequence continues at coordinate 10,897 of DASTVC010000444.1, forward strand.
CTGGATGAGGTGCAGCTGCGCGACGTCCGCGACCGCCACGAGTACCTGGCGGAGCTGGACGAGCGCCGCGCCGCCATCCTCAAGTCCATCGACGAGCAGGGCAAGCTCACGCCCGAGCTCAAGGCGCAGATCGACCGCGCGGAGACCAAGAGCGCGCTCGAAGATCTCTATCTCCCGTATAAGCCCAAACGCCGCACCCGCGCCACCATCGCCCTGGAGCGCGGGCTGGGGCCACTGGCGGAGCTGCTGTGGGCGGGGGAGACGTCTGACGCGCAGCTGGCGGCGCGGGCGGCGGAGTTCGTCGACGCGGAGAAGGGGGTCGCGAGCGTGGAGGATGCGCTGGCCGGCGCACGCGACGTGGCGGCGGAGCGGGTGAGCGAAGACGCGTCGGCCCGGGCGTACGTGCGCGACCAGGTGCGGCTGCGCGGCGTGCTGGAAAGCAAGGCCGCGCGCGGCAAGGAGAACGAGGTCAGCAAGTTCCAGGACTACTACGACTTTTCCGGTCCGCTCAAGGACATGCCCAGCCACCGCATCCTCGCGGTGCGCCGCGGCGAGACGGAGGGCTTCCTCACGGCGCGCATCGTGGCGCCGGACGAGGAGATCGTTGCCTCGCTGCGCCGCCGCTTTCTGGATGGCCACCGCGCGCCGGAGCAGATGGGGATGGCGGTGGAGGATGCGTATCGCCGCCTGATCTCCACGTCCGTAGAGGTGGAGGTACGGATGGAGCTGAAGACGCGGGCGGACGAGGAGGCGATCGCCATCTTCGGGAAGAACCTGGAGGCGCTCCTTCTTCAGCCCCCCGCAGGCGGACGGACGGTGCTGGGGATCGATCCCGGCTACCGCACGGGGTGCAAGCTGGCCGTCGTCAGCAACACGGGGGCGCTGCTGGCGACCGGCATCGTCTACCTGCACCAGGAGGACCGCGCCCGGCGCGAGTTGACGTCCATCATCCAGCAGCACGGCGTGGAGCTGGTCGCCGTCGGCAACGGGACGGCGAGCCGGGAATCGGACAAGCTGGCCAAGGAAGCCGTCCGCGACCTTCCCGCCGAGCGCCGCCCCGCGGTGGTGATGGTGAACGAGGCGGGCGCCTCCGTCTACTCCGCGTCCGACATCGCCCGCGAGGAGTTCCCGGAGCTGGACCTGACCATGCGGTCCGCCGTCTCCATCGCCCGGCGGCTGCAGGATCCGCTGGCGGAGCTGGTGAAGATCGACCCCAAGTCCATCGGCGTGGGCCAGTACCAGCACGACGTCAGCCAGACGCGCCTCAAGCGGCGGCTGGACGAGACGGTGGAGAGCTGCGTGAACCGCGTGGGGGTGGAGCTGAACACGGCCTCGCCCGCGCTGCTGAGCTACGTGGCGGGGATCGGGCCCAACGTGGCGCAGCGCATCGTGCAGCAGCGCGACGGCGAGGGGCCGTTCCGCTCGCGCGCGGAGCTGCTGAAGAAGGTGCCCGGCCTGGGCCCCAAGACGTACGAGCAGGCCGCCGGCTTCCTGCGCGTCCGCGGCGGCGCGCACCCGCTGGACGCCTCCGCGGTGCACCCGGAGCGCTACCGTCTCGTTGAGCAGATCGCCCGCGACCTGTCGGTGGACATGACGACGCTGGTGGGGAACGAGGCCGCCGTGTCCCGCATCGACCTGACGAAGTACGTGGGCGATGGAGTCGGCCTGCCGACGCTGCAGGACATCGTCGCGGAGCTGCAGAAGCCCGGACGCGACCCCCGAGAGCAGTTCGAGGCGCCCGCCTTTCGCGACGACGTGCAGTCGCTGGAGGACCTGAAGGAGGGGATGTCGCTGCAGGGGACGGTGACGAACGTCGTCGCGTTCGGCGCCTTTGTGGATATCGGCGTGCACCAGGACGGCCTCGTCCACGTCAGCGAGCTCTCCGACCGCTTCGTCCGCGACCCCAACGAGGCCGTGAAGGTGGGCGACCGGGTGACGGTGCGGGTGATGTCCGTCGACGTCCCCCGCAAGCGCATTGCCCTGTCGATGAAGACGCAGCCCGGCGCCGCGCGTCCCTCTGGCGGCGGGAAGCCGGCGCAGGCGCCGCAGGGCGGGGCGGGGAAGGCCGCGCCGCCGAAGGATGCGCAGGCCAGGGAAGCCTCTCGCGACCGCAAGCCCGCCGCGCCCGCGCCGAAGGCTCCAGAGCCGCCGCAGCCCGGCTTCGCGCCCAACGGAATGCGGATCACGACGAAGCGATAGCCCGGCAAAGTCTCCGTTAGAGGGTGTTGCCAAGCCGTCCACAAGGTTGAGCGCCGTCGATGATGAAGCTTCGCCGACTCTTCTTGCTGGTGGGGGTGACGGTCGCCAGCGGGGCGTGCCACCGGTCCCCGGCGCCGCTGCCTCCGCTTCCCCCTGGCCCGATGCGGGGAAGCGAGCCGCTCGACTGGCGGGCGGTGGTGGGGTGCTGGCGGATGGGGACGACGCGGCTGGCGCTGGATTCGCTCCCCGCAGCTACCCTCTTTTACGCGGCCGAACCGGGGATCCGGCACGCCCGTGTGTATCCGCCGCCCACGCGTCACGGGGACGTGTTCTGGCGCACGACCCCAAGGAACACGGTGGAGGTCCTGATCGGCGATGGGCTGCATGGTTCCAGGACCGAGTTCGTGCTTCGCGACGGCCGGCTGCAAGGGCGGCGGTCCATCATCAGCGACGTCGTCATCCCGGGCGTCGAGCGGCCCGTGGAAGCCGTTGTCGCGGAGCGCGAGCCTTGCCGGGACGTCGCCGGCGCTTCAACCCCTCCCTGAATTCGCTCGATCGCCCTCGCCATCCCCCATGCCCCGTACGCACGGCCGCACCACCCTCAGCCGCGAGCAGTTCCGCGCGCTCACGCGTCCGCTGGTGGGCATGCCCGTCTCGCACACGTGGCGCGGGGCGGGCTCGGCCATCTTCCTGGAGCTGGGCGCGCTCACCACCTTCACGCGCACGATGCGCAAGCTGGGCGAGGTGGAGTTCATGCGGGGTGAGGTGGGGCTGATGCTGGAGTGGAGCTGGCGGGTGGAGAGCCCCGGCGCCATCCAGTTCGGCAGCTGGAGCGAGAACCCGCGGATCACCCGCGGCGTGGCGTCGCTGGAAGGCCACACGATTCTCGACATCCAGCTGGAAGGCCGCCTGCCGGAGCTGGTCCTCGCGCTGGACGGCAAGCGCTGGCTGCACACCTTCATGACGGCCGAGGGCCAGCCCTGCTGGGCCGTCCGCATGGAGGACGACGCCTGGCTCGGCGTCAACCGCGGGCACCTGTACCGGCAGCGGCCACGGTCGGAGTAGAGCGCTTCCCGCCGCGCGCTCCCGCCATCCCCAGAACGCACCGAGTGATAGACCCCGTCGGACTGCAGCAATGGCGTCCTCCGCAGGGCATCCGCGCGGCTCGGTGGGGGTTAGCGGGTGGATTGCGGCGAAGGCCGCGGGTCGCTTGATTTACCGGGCGCGTGAGATCCATCCACCGACGAAATCGTGATGCGCCTGCTGCTGACGCTGATGATGACGGCCTTCGCGGGTACGCTGGCGGCGTGCGCGGGAGGGCCGCGGCCGCTGCGCGGACCCGTGCCACTGGACTGGCGCGCGCTGGTAGGATGCTACCGTGTTACGCGGGGGCCGACGACGTGGAGCTTCGCGCTGGATTCCGCGGCCGAGCCCGTATGGGGAGAGGGAGCCCGGAGGGCGCGGTCCTTCATTCCGCGGCCGGAGGATGTGCGGGAGCACTGGCTCATCACGGACCGCAACACGGTGGTGTACGTGCGGCACGAGGGGTGGGGGCAGTCGATGGAGTTCGTGGTGCGCGGCGACAGCCTGGTGGGCACGCACTACCTGCACACCGACGTGGTCGGGTGGGAGCCGCGCACGCCGGCCGCCGCCGTGCGCGAGCCCTGTCCCGCAGCCGACGCGTGACCCCGCCGTCCGGCGTGGTTCCCCACGCGAATCAATCGGTGCCGCGTCCCATCCGGCCGCTTCTGCGGGCGTGCGCGCTCGTTCTCGCCGCGCTGCTCGGCGCCTGCGCCGGAGCCGGCCAGGGCGTGCGTGGCGGGCGGGAAGTGACGGTGCTGGTCTACAACATCCACGCGGGAAAGGACGCGGGCGGACACGACAACCTGGCGCGCGTGGCGGAGGTGGTCCGCGGCAGCGGAGCCGACCTCGTCCTGCTCCAGGAAGTAGACCGCAACA
>DASTVC010000445.1:0-6760 GCA_035759295.1 Longimicrobium sp.
GGGCGGCCACTCGCTGCTCGCCACGCGCGTGGCCTCGCGGCTGCGCCAGGTGTTCGGCATCGAGCTCCCCGTGCGCGCGCTGTTCGAGGGCGCCACGGTGGCCCGGCTGGCGGAGCGGGTGGAGGAGGCGCGCCGCGCCGGTGCCCCCGCGCCGCCGCCGGTGCTCCCGGTGGACCGCGCCGGGCCCCTGCCGCTCTCGTTCGGCCAGGAGCGGCTGTGGTTCGTGGACCGGCTGGAGGGCGGAAGCCCCTTCTACCACATCCCCGAGGCGCTGCGCCTGACGGGCGCGCTGGACGTGGATGCGTTGGAGCGCGCGCTGGGCGAGATCGTCCGCCGGCACGAGCCGCTGCGGACGGTGTTCCGCGACGGCGAGGACGGGCCGGTGCAGGTGATCCACCCCTTCGCCGGCTTCGCCCTCTCCGTCGAAGAGCTGTGCGGCGTGGACGGGGCGGAGCGCGAAGCGGCCCTGGCCGGGGCGGCCGAGGCGCACGCGGCGCTCCCCTTCGACCTGGCGGCGGGCCCGCTCTTCCGCGCGCGGCTGCTGCGGCTGGGGGCCGGGGACCACGCGCTGCTGCTCTGCATGCACCACGTGGTGAGCGACGGGTGGAGCCTGCGCATCTTCTTCCAGGAGCTGTCGGCGCTCTACGCGGCGTACCGCGACGGCGCCGAGTCGCCCCTGCCGGAGCCGGCGGTGCAGTACGCCGACTTCGCGGCGTGGCAGCGCACCCAATTGTCGGGCGATGCGCTGGACCGGCAGCTGGACTGGTGGAAGGGGCGCCTGGCCGGCGCGCCCACGCTGATGGAGCTGCCGGCGGACCGTCCCCGTCCGGCCACGCGCGACTACCGCGGCGCCATGGAGCGCCTGGCGCTGCCGGCCTCGCTGGCCGAGCGGCTGCGGGCGCTGGGGCGCGGCGAGGCGGCCACGCTGTACATGGTGCTGCTGGGCGCCTTCCAGGTGCTGCTGGGCACCTACTGCGGCGGCGACGACGTGGTGGTGGGCAGCCCCGTCGCCGGGCGCACCCGCCGCGAGACCGAGGGGCTCATCGGCTTCTTCGTCAACTCGCTGGTCATGCGCACGCGGCTGGACGGCGACCCCGCGTTCCGCGAGGTGCTGCGGCGCGTCCGCGAGGCCGCGCTGGGCGCGTACGAGCATCAGGACCTTCCCTTCGAGCGGCTGGTGGCCGAGCTGCAGCCGGAGCGCTCGCTCAGCCACTCGCCCCTCTTCCAGGCCGTCTTCGCGCTGCAGAACGCCGAGGGCGCGCCGGGCGGATTCGCGGGATTGGACGCGCGGGGGATGCAGGCGGAGATCACCACGGCGCGCTTCGACCTTACGCTGGACCTGTCCGCGGGGCCGGACGGCATCCAGGGCGTTCTGGTCTACGCCACGGACCTGTTCGAGCGCGGCACCATCCAGCGGATGCTCGTCCACCTGCGGCGGGTGCTGGAGCAGGTGGTGGCGAATCCGGACCTTCCCCTCTCCCGGCTGTCGCTGCTGGACGCGGACGAGCGCCGCGCCGTGGTGCACGAGTGGAACCGCACCGAGCGCCCGTACCCGCGCGGCGTGTGCATCCACGAGCGCTTCGCGGCGCAGGCCGCCGCGCGCCCGCAGGCCGTCGCGCTGGCCTGGGAGGGCGTGGAGCTGACGTACGAGGAGCTCGACGCCCGCACCAACCGGCTGGCGCATCACCTGGCGCGGCTGGGGGTGCAGCCGGACGCCCCCGTGGGCGTGCTGCTGGAGCGCGGCGTGGACTTCATCGTCTCCATCCTGGCCGTGCTCAAGGCCGGCGGCGGCTACGTGCCGCTGGATCCCACCTATCCCGCCGAGCGCCTGCGCCTGATGCTGGCCGACGCGGGGGTGCGGGTGGTGCTGAGCCACGGCGCCCTGCGCGGCACGGTGGACGAGGACGGGTTCCGCCTCGTCTGCCTGGACGAGGCGGCGGACGCGCTCGCGGCGGAATCGGCCGAGCCCGTATCGAGCGGCGCCACGGCGGACAACCTGGCGTACATCGTGTACACCAGCGGCAGCACGGGCCGGCCCAAGGGGGTGATGGTGGGCCACCGCGAGATCCTGCAGCTGGTGGTGGAGACGGACTTCGTGGCGCTGGGGCCGGGCGACCGGGTGGCGCAGGCCTCCAACGCCAGCTTCGACGCGCTGGCGTTCGAGGCGTGGGGCGCCCTGCTCAACGGCGCCACCCTGGTGGGGATCGGGCGCGAGACCCTGCTGGCGCCGGCGGAGCTGCGCCGGGTGCTGCGCGACGAGCGCATCACCACCCTGTACCAGACCACGGCCCTGCTCAACCAGCTGTCGCGCGAGCAGCCCGACATCTTCGCCCCCCTGCGCGAGGTGCTCTTCGGCGGGCAGGCGGTGGACCCCGGCAGCCTGCGGCGGATTCTCGCCGGGGGGAAGCCGGAGCGGCTGCTGCACGTCTACGGGCCGACCGAGACGACGGCGTGGTGCTCGTTCCACGACGTGCAGGCGGTGGATGACGGCGCGCTCACGGTGTCGGTGGGCAGGCCGATCGGCAACGCGCGCATCTACGTGCTGGACGCGTACCTGCAGCCCGTCCCCCCGGGCGTGCCCGGCGAGGCGTACGTGGGAGGCGCGGGCGTGGTGCGCGGCTACCTGGACCGCCCGTCGCTCACGGCGTCGCGCTTCGTCCCCGACCCCTTCGGCGTGGAGCCGGGCGCGCGGATGTACCGCACGGGCGACCGCATGCGGTGGATGCAGGACGGGACGCTGGAGTTCATCGGCAGGCTGGACCAGCAGGTCAAGCTCCGCGGCTTTCGCATCGAGCCGGGGGAGATCGAGAGCGTGCTCTCCACCCACCCCGGCGTCCGCGAGGCGCGCGTGGTGGTGCGCGAGGACGAGCCCGGCGAGCAGCGCCTGGTGGCCTACGTGGTGGGCGACGCGGACGCGGACGAGCTCCGCGGGCGCCTGCGCCAGGGCCTTCCCGAGTACATGGTCCCCACCGCCTTCGTGGCGCTGGACCGGCTGCCGCTGACGGCGGTGGGCAAGCTGGACGTGCGCGCCCTTCCCGCGCCCGAGCTCGGCGCGGACGGGGACGACGCGGAGCCTCGCACGGAGGTAGAGGCGGCGCTGGCGGAGATCTGGTCGCGGGTGCTGCGGGTGGAGCGGGTCGGCGTCCGGCAGAGCTTTTTCGAGCTGGGCGGCCACTCGCTGCTCTTCATGCGGCTGATCGCCGGCGTGCAGGCCGCCTTCGGGGTGGAGCTCGCCATCCGCACCGTCTTCGCCACCCCCACGGTGCGGGCGCTGGCGGCGGAGATCGAGTCGCGGATCCGCGCGGAGGTGGCCGCCCTGCCGGGGGACGAGGCCACGCGGCGCGCCGTGCTCCGCGACCGGCTGGCGGGCCGGCGGACGGGGACGGACATCCCCCGCCGCGCGCACGGCGGGGAGGCGCCGCTCTCCTTCGCCCAGGAGCGGCTCTGGTTCCTGGACCGCCTGCAGCAGGGCGGCACGACCTACAACATCCCCGCCGCGCTGCGGCTCTCGGGAGGTGTGGACGAGGCCGCGCTGGAGCGGGCGCTGGGCGAGATCGTCCGCCGCCACGAGGCGCTGCGCACCGTTTTTCACGAGGTGGACGGCGTTCCCGCGCAGCTCGTGGCCCCCTTTGCCGGCTTCACCCTGCCGGTGCGCGACCTGTCGGGGCTGGAGCCCGGGGCGCGCGAGGCGGAGGTGGCGCGCCTGGCCACGGAGGATGCCACGCGCCCGTTCGACCTGACGGTGGGCCCGCTCTTCCGCGCCGCGCTGCTGCGGCTGGGCGGGGGCGAGCACGCGCTGCTGCTGTGCATGCACCACATCGTCAGCGACGGGTGGAGCCTGCGGGTGCTCTTCGGCGAACTGGCCGCGCTGTACGAGGCGTACCGCGCCGGCGATGCGTCGCCCCTGGACGAGCTCCCCGTGCAGTACGCCGACTACGCCGCCTGGCAGCGCGGGCGGGTGGACGACGGGGCCCAGGCGCGGCAGCTGGCGTACTGGACGGAGCGCCTGTCCGGCGCGCCGGAGCTGCTGGAGCTGCCGGCCGACCGGCCGCGGCCCCCGGTGCCCTCGCTGCGGGGCGCGGCGGTGCCCGTGCACGTTTCCCCCGCGGTGCTGGAGGGGCTGCGCGCCCTGGCCGGCGCCGAGGGCGCCACCCTGTACATGGTGGCGCTGGCCGCCTTCCAGGTGCTGCTGGGCCGCTACGGCGCCACCGACGACGTGGTGGTGGGCACCCCCGTCGCGGGGCGCACCCGCGCGCAGGTGGAGGCGCTGATCGGCCTGTTCGTCAACACCCTGGTGCTGCGCACCTCGCTGGCCGGCGACCCGGCGTTCCGCGAGGTGGTGGGCCGCGCCCGCGACACGGTGCTGGGCGCGTACGACCACCAGGACCTTCCCTTCGAGCGGCTGGTGGCGGAGCTGCGGCCGGAGCGGTCGCTCAGCCACTCCACGCTCTTTCAGGTGATGTTCATGCTGGACAGCGCCGACGGCTCCGGCGCCGCGGAAGGCGGCGCGCTGCGGGCGCGGGGGCTGGAGGCGGAGCGGGGGACCACCAAGTTCGACCTGACCCTGGCGCTGCAGGCGGGCGCCGGCGGGCTGACCGGCGTGCTGGACTACAGCACCGACCTGTTCGACGACGGCACGGCGCGGCGGATGGTGGAGCACCTGGAGCGGCTGCTGGAGCAGGTGGCGGCCGACCCCGACCGCCGCATCCCGGCCCTGGCGCTGATGGGCGCCGCCGAGCGCGACCGGGTGCTGGGGTGGAACCGCACGGCGGCCGCGTACCCCGCGGACCGCTGCATCCACCAGCTCTTCGAGGCCCAGGCCGCGCGGACGCCCGACGCCACGGCGCTGGTCTCTGGCGCGGAGCGGCTGACGTACGCGGAGCTGGACGGGCGCGCCAACCGGCTCGCCCGCCACCTGCGGGGGATGGGCGTGGGACCCGAGGTGCGCGTGGGCATCTGCCTGGAGCGCGGCCCGGAGCTGATGGCCGCCATCCTGGGGGTGATGAAGGCGGGCGGCGCGTACGTCCCCATGGACCCCGCGCACCCCGCCGAGCGCATCGACTACATGCTGGGCGACTCCGGCGTGGCCGTGCTGCTCACGCAGGAGCGGCTGCGGGGGCGCCTGTCCGCGCGCGAGGGCATGGCCGTGCTGGCGGTCGATTCCGCGTGGGCGGAGATCGGCGCCGGGAGCGCGGAGCCGGTGGAGAGCGGGGTGACGGCGGAGAACCTGTGCTACGTCATCTACACCTCCGGCAGCACCGGGCGCCCCAAGGGCGTGGCCATGCACCACCGCGGGGTGAGCAACTACATCGACTGGGGGGTCCGCTTCTACGGGGCGGACCGGGGGAGCGGCGCGCCGGTGTTCACCTCCATGGCGGTGGACCTGACGGTGACCAACCTCCTTCCCCTGTTCGCGGGGCACCCGGTCACCCTCCTTCCCGAGGAGTCGCCGGTCGAGGCGCTGGCGGCCGCCATCCGGGCCCGCCCCGGCTACGGGCTGATCAAGATCACCCCCATCCACCTGGGGCTGCTGAACACCATGCTGTCGCCGGACGAGCTGGCGGGCGCGGCGCACACGCTGGTGGTCGGCGCCGACTTCCTGAGCGCCGAGCCCACCGTCTACTGGCAGCAGAACGCCCCCGGCGTGCGGCTGATGAATGAGTACGGCCCCACGGAGACGGTGGTGGGGTGCTCTGCCTACCTGCTCCCCGCCGGCCGCCACCTGGCCGGCCCCGTCCCCGTGGGCGGGCCGATCCAGAACCTGACCTTCCACGTGCTCGACGCGCGCATGGAGCCCGTCCCCGTGGGGCTGCCGGGCGAGCTGTACATCGGCGGCGCCGGGGTGGCGCGCGGCTACCTGGGGCGGCCCGCGCTGTCGGCGGAGAAGTTCGTCCCCGATCCCTTCGCCGAAGCCGGCGCGCGGATGTACCGCACGGGCGACCGCGCCCGCTGGCAGGCGGACGGCAACCTGATGATCCTGGGCCGCACCGACAACCAGGTAAAGGTGCGCGGCTACCGCGTGGAGCTGGGCGAGATCGAGGCCGTCCTCCGCCGCCGCCCCGAGGTGCGCGAGTGCATGGTGGCCGTGCGCGAGGACCGGCCCGGCGACCGCCGGCTGGTGGCGTACGTGGTGGCCCCGGACGGCGCGGCGGACGCCGCGGCGCTCCGCGAGCACGCGCGGGAGACCCTGCCCGAGTACATGGTGCCCAGCGCCTTCGTGGTGATGGACGCCCTGCCGCAGACCTCCACCGGCAAGCTGGACCGCAAGGCGCTGCCGGCCCCGGAGTACGGCACGGACGCCGGGGAGGGGGAGGTGGAGGCGCCGCGCGACGAGGTCGAGGCGCTGCTGGTCGCGATCTGGGAGGCGCTGCTGGGGGTGCGCGTGGGCCCCACGCAGAGCTTCTTCGACCTGGGGGGCAACTCGTTCCTGGCGCTGCGGCTGTTCGCGCAGGTCAACCGCCAGCTGGAGTGCGACCTTCCCGTGGCCACGCTCTTCGCGGGCGCCACGGTGCGGCGGATGGCCGAGGCCATCCGCGCGCAGAAGGCCACGGCGGGGCCCCGCTCGCCGGTGGTCCCCATGCGGGCGGAGGGGACGCTTCCCCCCCTGTTCTGCGTGCACCCGGCCGACCGGCGGGTGATCGCCTACGTGAACCTGGTGCGCCACCTGGGCGCGGAGCAGCCGGTGTACGGGGTGCAGGACCTGGGCGACGACCTGTCGCGCCCGGTCGCGGCGATCGCCGCGGAGCACGTGGAGGCCATC
>DASTVC010000446.1:0-3507 GCA_035759295.1 Longimicrobium sp.
GCGTCCGCGGCTGGCCGGGCGCGGGCGCCACGGTCGGGGTGCCGGTGCCGCCAGCGAGGGCGACGTCCGTCAGCGCGACTTCGGGGGTGGTATCCGGCTTGAGCGCCAGGTCCAGGTCACGTTCCAGGGCCTGGCGCTCCAGTGCGGCCCGGTCGGTAGTGTCCTCTCCGCCGCCGCAGGCGACCAACAGAGAGGACACCGGCAGGGCCAGCGCGAACGCCAGGGCCAGGTTTCTACGCGTCATCAAACTACTCCTTTACCCGCATGGTTGCTTGCTTTCCGGTCGAGGGCGGGGTACGATGCACTCCCTGGGCGCGCCCCCCGGTCGGTACACCCAGGGGGCAACTGGCGTGCCCCGCTGCTACATCAGATACCCCGAAGCTGCTACATGCGAGAATTGAAGGCGCTTTTGCCGTACCTGGGGCGCTACCGCGGCGCGATCGCGGTGGGGCTGGGGACGGTGGTGGTGTCCAACGCGGTGAACGTCGCCAGCCTGGAGTACGTCAAGGCGGGGGTGGACGCCCTGGCCGCGCCGGGGACGACGCGTGCGCTGGTGGGACGATACGCGCTGTACTCCGCGCTCCTGGCCGTGGTCGCGGGGGCGGGGCGGTTCTGGATGCGGCAGATTCTGAACGGCATCAGCCGCAAGGTGGAGCTGGACCTGCGCGACGACTTCTTCGCGCACCTGCTGCGGCAGGACGCGGGATTCTACGCGCTCAATCCCACCGGCGAGATCATGTCGCGCGCGACGAACGACATCGCCGCGGTGCGGATGGTGGCGGGGCCGGCGTACATGTACCTGGTCAACACCGTGGTCTTCGGCCTGTTCGCCATCGTGCGGATGGGGATGATCGACCCGTGGATGACGTTCATCTCCCTCATCCCCCTGCTGCTCCTTCCTCCGGTGACGGTGGGCTTCGGCAACCTGATCCACGACCGCTTCGAAAAGATTCAGGAGCAGCTGGGCATCCTGTCGACCATGGCGCAGGAGAACCTGGCGGGGCAGCGCATCGTCAAGGCGTACGGGCAGGAGGCGGCGCAGACGTCGCGGTTCCGCGCGCTGGCGCACGAGTCCATGCGCCGCAACGTGGAGCTGGCGCGCACGCAGGGGCTCTTCTTCCCCTCGCTCGGCCTGCTGGCGGGGCTGGGGATGGCGCTGGCGTTGTGGGTGGGCGGACGGGCGATCCTCTCCGGGCGCATCACCGTGGGCGACCTCGTCATCTTCCTCATCTACCTGGGGATGCTTTCGTGGCCGATGATCGCGCTGGGGTGGGTGGTGAACCTGTTCCAGCGCGGCGCGGCGTCCATGGGCCGCGTGTCGCGCGTGCTGGAGACGCGCCCGCACATCCACGACGCGGCGGATGCCGTGGCGCCCGCGGAGGTGCGTGGCGAGATCGAGTTCGCCGGCGTCGGCTTCCGGTATCCGGGGACGGAGCGCGAGGTGCTGCAGGACGTCTCCTTCCGCGTCCCTGAGGGCGCCACGGTGGCCGTCGTGGGGCCGACGGGATCGGGAAAATCCACCGTGGTCTCCCTCCTCACGCGGCTGTACGACCCCACGGAGGGTGAGGTGCGCGTGGACGGCATCCCGCTGACGAAGTGGAGGCTGCAGCGGCTGCGCGAGGCGGTGGCGCTGGTGCCGCAGGATACCTTCCTCTTCTCCGACAGCATCGCCGAGAACCTGGCGCTGGGCTTCGACGAGGTGGACGAGGGCCGGCGGCTGGAGCGCATCCGCGGCGCGGCGCGGGTGGCGGAGCTGGACGCGACCGTCGAATCGTTCCCCGGCGGATACGACACGGTGCTGGGGGAGCGCGGCATCAACCTGAGCGGTGGGCAGAAGCAGCGCGCGGCGCTAGCGCGCGCGGTGGCGCGAGACGCGCCGATCCTGGTGCTGGACGACGCGCTCAGCGCGGTGGACACACACACGGAGCACGGTATTCTGGAAGGGCTGCGGCGGGTGTTCCAGGGGCGGACGAGCGTGATCGTGAGCCACCGGGTGACGGCGGTGATGGACGCGGACCTCATCCTGGTGATGGACGGCGGGCGGCTGGTGGAGCGCGGGACGCACGCGGAGCTTCTGCGCGCCGGTGGCGTGTACGCGGCGCTCCAGCGGCGCCAGCTGCTGGCGGAGCAGGTGGAGGGAGACGACCTGCTTGCAGCGGCGCCAGGCGCCGTCTAGATTGGCGCCTACAAAGGTTCCCCCCTCTCCGACCCGCATGGACGACCTCCGGCTCTACCTTCAGGGCGACCAATCCACCGCGGAGCGCCTGCGCGAGGTGCTTGCCCGCGAGGGGTTCCGCATCGTGGACGCGCCCCATGCGGAGTCCACCCCCGGGATCGTCCTGGAGATCGACGGCCATCCCGGCACGCCGCCCTCCGTGCGCGAGGTGGCGGGCCGCGTGCAGGAGCTGGAGCGCGCGGTGCTGGAGCTGCGCAACCTGGACGTGGCCAAGAGCCAGTTCCTCACCAACGTCTCGCACGAGCTGCGCACGCCGCTCACCGCCATCGTCACCTACGGCGAGATCCTGCGCGACGGGCTGCTGGGCGAGATCAGCCAGCGGCAGCGTGAAGCCATCGAATCGATGATCGGCAGCTGCCGGCAGCTGCTGGGGATGATCGAGGAGATCCTGACCTACGCCCGCACCAACGCCCCCGCCATCGACATTCGCCCCGCCGAGTTCCGCCTGCACGAGGTGGTGGAGAACGTGCGCGAGATGAACGCGTCGCTGCTGGAGCGAAAGCGGCTGGCGTTCACCACGGAGTTCGAAGGCGAGATCCCCGAGGCGTGGGCGGACCGGGACAAGGTGGCGCACGTGCTGGGGAACCTGATCGGCAACGCCATCAAGTTCACGCCGGAAGAAGGCTGGGTTCGCGTCGAAGCGCGGCCGGCGCCGGGGCAGCCCGGCTGGCTGCTGGTGGAGGTGCGGGACAGCGGAATCGGCATCGACCCCGAGCACCACGAGCTCATCTTCCGCGAATTCGCGCAGGTGGACGCGTCGCGGGCGCGGGTGCACCACGGCACGGGGCTGGGGCTTTCCATCGCACGGCGCTTCGTGGAGTTGCACGGCGGGCGCATCTGGGTGGAGAGCAAGCTGGGCGAGGGAAGCCGCTTTTTCTTCACCCTGCCATCCGTCCACGCGGCGGGGCTGCCGGACGAGCTCACCAACGGCGCGGACCCGGACGCGTGAGCGGCGTGGATCCGGCGGCCCGCACCGTCCTGCTGGTGGAGGACAGCGACGCCATCCGCGACGCGTTCACCATTCTGCTGGAGGATGCCGGCTACACCGTCCTTGGCGCCGAGACCGGCGGGGAGGCGCTGCGCCTGGCGGAGGAGCGGGTGCCGGACTTGGTCCTGCTGGACATGGGCCTCCCCGACATGACGGGGCTGGAGGTGGTCCGCCGCCTGAAGGCCGCCCCGCACACGGCCTCCATCGCCGTCGTCGCGCTCACGGGGCGCGACGAGGAGGCAGACCGCCGCGCCTGCCTGGCGGCCGGCTGCGCCGCGTACAT
>DASTVC010000447.1:0-10654 GCA_035759295.1 Longimicrobium sp.
GCAGGGGTGCCGTCAGGCACGCAGTTGCAGGCTATTCCCTATTCCCTGTTCCCTATTCCCTGCAGTCCTCACATCAGCAGCGTCTCCACCCGGTGCGCGTGCACCATGTCCTCGCACGGCGACCACGCGAACACGGTGAACCGGCCGTCCTGCGACGCCACCATGGCCAGCGCGTCGCGCTGGTCGTGCACGAACTGCGCGGCGGACAGGTGGCGCGTGCCGCCCAGCCGCGACGGGTCCACCACCTCGGCCACGTTGCCGACCACCGGCGCCGTGAGCGCGATCTGCTCCACCCGCTCGCTGCCGCGGCTGCGCACCAGCTTTACGCCGAATGCCAGGAGCTCGTGGCGCTCGTTGAGCACCGTCGCCCCGTCCACCGCCGTGAGGCCGGCGACGGCGTCGACCGAGCGGCGCAGCGCGTCGCGCCAGGCGGGGCGCGACTGCTCCTCTTCGTCGGCCTGCAGCAGGTCGGCCAGGTCGGCGAAGGGGGTTACGCGATAGGGGATGGGCTGCGCGGCGGAGGCCTGCCAGTCGTCCGACCCCTCCGGCACCAGCAGCAGCGAACCGCCGCGGCCGTGGGCGCGCATGGAGACGGCCAGCTGGATGAGCACGCCGGTAGGGCCCACGGCGGGGACGGGCGCGTCGAACCCCAGCAGCGACGAGAGGAGCGCGGGGCAGTCGGGCAGGCTGTCGGCCTTTTCATCCACCACCTGCACGTGGTCGCCCTGCAGCACGGCGATGGTGCCGTACTTGTCCAGCTCGTCGCCGCGGCGGTACTTGAGCACTACCAGCCCCGGCTCCACCACCTCCAGCACGAACGTCAGCTCGGGGACGGAGCGCGCCGTGCCCCACACGCGCAGCGCGTCGCCATCGGGCCACACGCCCAGGTGAATGCCGGGGCGCTCCACCGCGGGGGCCAGCTTGGCCAGTCCGCGCGGCCCCAGCGGCAGCGACTGCGCGAAGACCATGGCCTGCGCCGTGGCCTCGGGCGGCACGAAGGCGAGCGAGATCCTGGGCGCCTGCCCCTCTTCGCGCTGCAGGCTGGCCCAGAACGCGGCGTCGATCAGCGCCTCGATGAGCTCTGCTTCAGGCTGCGGCGCAAAGTCGCGGCTGCCGCGCTGCCGCGCCGCGTGCAGGTGGGCCGCAAGGTGCTCCGCGACCGTGGGGGCGACGATGCGCGCCGCCGGGTACCCGGGCTGCATTCTTTCCGTCTTCTCCAGCGGATGTGCGAAGGCTGCCGTCCGCGCGGCAGCCTGATGGAACTCATGATCTCCTTCCGCGCCCCTTGTGGCAAGCAGCGAGCCCCGGCGCCGGGGCTCATCAGCCGATCACGGAGATACCGCACGAAAACACGGAGCCCCGGGAGGCAGCGCGCCTCCCGGGGCTCCGTCCATCCGCGGAACGGATCAGTCGAACTCGAGCACCAGGCGCTCGGGGAAGGGGCCGTCCAGCAGCACGCGGCCCGCGCTCCCCTCCGCGCGGCGCAGCCCCGGCAGGCGCAGAAGCGCGCCCGTGATCTCGGGGATTACCACGAGGTTGATGCCCAGCCCGAAGCACTGGTGCATCCCCCAGCCAAAGTGCAGGTACGAGCGCACGTCGCGGTCGATGCGGAAGCGCCGGGGCTCCGGAAAGCCGTCCGGATCGAACATGGCCGACAGTGTTCCAATGGCCATCGACGACCCCGCCGCGATGGTCTTCTGCCGCGGCGTCCCCGCGGCGAGGGTCGCGTCAACCGAGCAGCGGCGCGCCATCAGCGGGGTGTGCGGGTTGAAGCGCACCGCCTCCCACGCGTACTGCCGCACCCGGTCCATGTCGCCGTCGCGCGCCGCGGCGTGCGCGCCCGCCAGCTCCTGCGGGCGGCGCAGCAGCTCGTCGACGGCCAGGATGCTGAAGCGCGAGATGGTGTCCACCGCGCCCACGATGAGCCCGGCGATGTTGCGCCGCACCCAGTCGTCGTCCGCGAACGGGTGCGTGGGGAGCAGCGCGATCATCCGCCCCATCACGTCGTCGTCGCCCCCGGTGCCCTCCGCGCGGCGGCGGGCGATCTCGGGGAGCGCCCACGCCTTGAGCTCCGCGGCGGACTGGATGGCCGCCGCGCGCACGAACGGGTCGTTCAGCGGGTTGGCGAAGGCGTCCTGGAACAGGTTGCGCAGCCACCGCTCCAGCGTGGGGCGGTCCGGCCCCATGAAGCCGAAGTAGCACTGGACGATCTCCGCCGGCACCGCGCGCGTAAGCCGCTGCACCGCCTCGATGCGCCGCTGCGGCCGTGCCGCGTCGATGGCCCGCGCCGCCGCGTCGCGCGCCATCCGGCGGACGCGCTCCGCGTCCTCGCGTTTGGCGCAGGCGCGCAGGGCGGCGTGGTCGCGGTCGTACTCCGGCCCGCGGTCCATGGCCAGGATGAAGGGGCCGTTGATGCGGTCGATGGAGGGGCCGTTTACCTGGCTGATGGTGAAGTCCCCATCGCGGTCCAGCACCTCCAGCACGTCCGCGTGGCGGCTGACGACGATGCGGCTGCCCACCTTGAGCAGCGGCGCCCACCGCCGCAGCACGTGAAAGAGGGCACGCAGCACGTGGCGCCCCGTGAGCGTGTAGAAGATCCAGCGCTTGATGCGGATGCCCACGCCGCCCTGCGAGTTGGGCGACGGCGGCTGCGGCGCGGGGCGCTGGGCGGGGGTGGCGGGGGCGGACGGAGCCAGGGTGCTCACGAGACCTGCCTTTCTTTCTCCGGAGGGCGGAGACGGAGGGTGCCGGGCGGGGATACGAGCAGCCGCGGACGCACGCGGCGCCGGCTGGTCTCATGATAAAGCCGCTCTCCCGACGCGACAATCTTCCTGATTTACGACCACGGATCACCGGATCCAACGGACGCTTCGCCGCCGAGCCCTTGCCCCGGCGCCGCCCCGCATGGGGACGCGCATGCCCCAGTCGAGGCGGCGAACCGGAGGTCGGCCGTCGATTCGCGGGCCCTAAATTCATCCTCCGCATGGACTTGAAAGAATTGTCCGCGCGAGTGCGGAGGCGGAATCGAACTTGCAGAAACATCTGCATCCCCAAACCGGTTCAGTGGCGCGAGAGCACCGATTCCCCACGCTTTCGCCCCTGGACCGGACTCCCCGCCGGCTCCGCCGCCGCAGGCCTCCGCCGGCACTCTTCAGAGTCCACGCAGGAGCTCCCCCGTATGAGCGAGTCCCCGCCCGTCCCGCCCCACGCGGACGATCCCCGCGATGCCGCCACCGCTCCCCCCGTGGACGCCGTGCAGGTGCCCGCCCTCGTGGGAGCGCCGGACCAGGCGGAGCGCATCCACGCGCCCTACCCCATCGTATCCGACGACGGCAAGGTGCAGCGCCGCGCGCAGGTGGCCGCCGCGCGCCGCCGCACCCCGGCCGAAAAGTCGGAGTCCGCGAAGAGCGACGGGCGTACGGACCAGTCGTCGCTGCTGGTGATGGTGCCCGTAAAGCCGGGGGAGCGCGAGGCGCTGCTCGCGCTGCTGGACGAGGTGGCCAACCCCAGCGACAACTACGACTTCGAAGTCAACTGCATCATCCCCTTCGCGAAGATCCGCACGCTGCACTTTGCGCGCATCCTGCTGCACGAGGCGTCGCCGGGGCCCGACAATCCCCTCCCGACGTATCCGCCGCCGCCCATGAAGGGCAAGGTGCAGGTGCACGGGCCGCCCATTCCGCCCAAGATGCTGTTCGCCACGGACTTCGATGGGCCGCTGGACGAGCACGTGGACGAGCTGCTGCGCGTGGCGGGGCCGGGGCTGGACCGCGTGTTCGGCCACTGCGAGGGGTGGCCGGGATCGGCGGACCGCGACGCGGTGCACGGCTACTTCCTGCGCAACCGCATCGCCTCCAACACCTTCTACACGGGCACCATGCACCGCTCGGTGGAACAGATCCACCGCGAGGAGGAGCTGCACCAGCACATCGAGGACTTTCTGGACCGTGAGGCGGGAAAGCCCGGCTTTCCCACCGAGCCGCTGCAGGTGCGCGAGAAGATCCGCGAGTTCGTCTTCGCCGAGCCGGAGCTGGCCTGGGCGCGGCAGAAGCCGGGGCCGTTTCCCAAGCTGCTCTTCAACCCCGACTACCTGAAGCAGGTGGCCATCGGCGCCGTGGTAGCCATCCTGGCCGTGCTCACCGTCGCCCTGTTCTTCGTGACGAAGTCGTGGCGCGAGGCGCTGATGATCACGGGCACCGTCGTCGCCGTGGCCGTCGTCCTCCTCATCGCCGCGTACCTCTTCCTGCGCAGCCTGGAGAAGTCGGACCCCGTCATCATCCTGAACAAGGACATCGACGACCTGGTCTCGGCCGAGGACCGCATCGTCCAGAACCAGATGAGCAGCGTCATCTACATCAAGCAGCCGCTCTGGTTCAGGGGGCTGGTGCTGCGCGCGGTGCTCAAGTTCATCGACTTCTCGGCCAAGTACCTCAGCAACCAGGGGACGCTGGCGGGGATTCCGTCCATCCACTTTGCCCGCTGGGTGATCGTGGACAACGGGCGCCGGCTGGTGTTCTTCAGCAACTTCGACGGTAGCTGGGAGAACTACCTGGGCGATTTCATCGACAAGTCGCACAGCGGGCTCACCGGCGTGTGGAGCAACTGCGTCGGGTTCCCGCGGACCAAGAACCTGGTCCAGCTGGGCGCCACGGACGAGCAGAAGTTCAAGGCGTACTCCCGCGACAGCCAGATCCCCACGCAGGTGTGGTACAGCGCCTACCGCTGGCTCTCGGTGGACAACGTCAACAACAATACGAAGATCCGCCTGGGCCTGTACGACGACATGACGGCGGAGGAAGCCGGCCTGTGGGTGCGGCGCTTCGGCGGCTCGACCAACGTGGACAACAACGGCGCCGCGCTGGGCAAACGGGCGAAGACGCCGCCGGCGCCCGTGGTGGAATTGGAAGACGTGCAGGGGCTGGTGGCGCGCAGCTTCAACGGCCTGGAGCACGGCGACTACGTGCCGGTCTACCTTCCCGCGGATGCCGCCGCCGGCCGCGCCTGGGTAGCGGAGATGGCGGGCGCGGTGACCAGCGGCGACAAGCGCAGCGGCGACGTGATGAAGGAGGGGATCGCCCGCGCCGTGGGC
Organism: Longimicrobium sp.; assembly: GCA_035759295.1. Taxonomy (GTDB): domain Bacteria; phylum Gemmatimonadota; class Gemmatimonadetes; order Longimicrobiales; family Longimicrobiaceae; genus Longimicrobium. The sequence continues at coordinate 5,090 of DASTVC010000447.1, forward strand.
TTCAGCCCCGAGGGGCTGCAGCGGCTGGGGATGGATGAGGCCAGCCGGCAGACCTTTGCCTGCGAGTTCCTGGAGGGGATGACGACGCAGCACAAGCAGCGCGTGCTGGGCGACGACGGCCCGTCCGCGCCCGAGAACTGGGCGTGGGGGCGGCCGGACCGGCCGGTGCACGCCATGATCTTCCTCTTCGGCAACAACCCGGCGCGGCTGCAGGCGCTGGTGGACGAGGAGACGGCGCGGGCGGAGCGGCACGGGGTGACCCTGGGCGCGCCGCTGGGCAGCATCATGCTCGACGACGACCGTGAGCACTTCGGCTTCCACGACGGCATCGCGCAGCCGCGCGTGGCCGGCTTCCGCAAGCCGGACGACGGCGAGTCCGCCGCGCCCACCGAGGCCGCCATCCCCGCCGGCGAAGTGGTGCTGGGGTACACCAACGCGTACGGCCAGCTGCCGGACTCGCCCACCGTGCCCGACACGGCCGGCGCCCGCGCGGTGCTCCCGCTGGCCCCGCGCGACCCCGACGACGCGCCCGGCACGCCGGCGCGGCGGGACCTGGGCAGGAACGGCAGCTACGTGGTATTCCGCCAGCTGGAGCAGCACGTCAAGGCGTTCTGGAGCTTCCTGGACGCCCAGGCCCAGCATGACGCCGACCGGCGCAAGATGCTGGGGGCCAAGATGGTGGGCCGCTGGCCCAACGGCGCCCCGCTGGTGCGGCACCCCGACGCGGAGCCGGCGGAGTTCCACCGGGCCACGGCCAACGACTTCATGTACTCAGGCGACTGGGACGACCTGCGCGGCGACAAGTGCCCGCTGGGCTCGCACATCCGCCGCTGCAACCCCCGCGACGGCATGGCGCCCGGCCCCGCCGGCTCGCTGCTGGTGGCCGACCGCCACCGCCTGCTGCGCCGCGGCCGCGCCTACGGCGAGCCGGTCACCACGTCATTCGACCCGGCGGAGATCCTGGCGTCGGACAAGCCCGACACGGGGCGCGGACTGCACTTCATCGCCTTCAACACCGACCTGGGGCGGCAGTTCGAGTTCGTGCAGAGCACCTGGGTGAACAGCATGAAGTTCGACGGGCTGTACCGCGACGCCGACCCCATCATCGGCTCGCACGAGGATCCCAGCGATCCGCGCGTGCCGCCGGAGCAGGTCACCAGCTTTACGGAGCAGCGCTGCCCGGTGCGGCACCAGGTGCACGGCCTGCCGCGCTTCGTCACCACCATCGGCGGCGCGTACTTCTTCATGCCCGGCCTGCGCGCCCTGCGCTACCTGGCACGGCTGGACTGAACGGCGGGCGCGGTGGATGTGGATGATGATGGAACCCGGCGCCGGGACGCTTCCCGGCGCCGGGTTCTTTCATGCGTTTCAAACGAAAAAATCGGGATTTCGGCGCTCCTTTTGCTGCAATCGCAACCCTGCGCCGCGTGACGGGTACCAGCGCGCCTTCGTCCTTTCCCGGGGTGTCGAAACGGGGGATACCGGAACCCGCCAGCAGGCGGACCGCGTATGCGAAGCGGGGCGAGCGGCGGCTTCTTCCCCCGCCGAATGATTCAGGGCGTTGATACAGGGCTTCGCGGCCCGTACGTTGTCGGCACCGCACGACTCCACGACAGACCGGGACTCTCATGCCGCCAGGCGGGGACAGCAGGGAAGAAGTGCCGGAGCGCCAGAAGGCCGAAGCGCTTTTTCTCGCCAACCTCGAATGGATCGAGCGGAGCGCCGCCTCGCTGTGCCGCCGCTACGGCCTGAGCGGCGCCGAGGCCGAGGACGCGTGCTCGTGGATCAGGCTCAAGCTCATCGAAGACGACTACGCGCCGCTGCGAAAGTTCCGCGGCGACAGCTCCGTCCATACCTACCTGGTGGTGGTGGTGGCCGCGCTGTTCCGTGACTACCGTGCAAGCCACTGGGGACGGTGGCGCCCCTCCGCGGCGGCGATCCGGGCGGGGGAGCTGGCCATGCGGCTGGAGACGCTGGTCTACCGCGACCGGCTCACCCTTGGCGAAGCGGCGCGGACCCTGCGGCAGGCCCGGCAGACGGAGCTGGGGGACGGAGCGCTGGCGCGGATGCTGGCGGAGCTCCCCGTCCGCGGTCCGCTGCGCCCGTTCGAGGTGGGCGAAGCGCCGCTGGAAGGCGTTTCCACCGACGCCACGGCCGATGAGGGCGTGGCCACGGACGAGGCTGAGCACGCCCGCGGCACCGTGCTGGCCGCGCTCAACCGGGTGCTGATGGGGCTGCCCGAGGAGGATCGGCTGATCCTGCGCCTGCACTACTGGCAGGGGCTCAGCGTGGCCGACGTGTCGCGGGCGCTGGGGCTGCCCCAGAAGCCGCTGTACCGGCGCATCGAAGCAAGCCTCAAGCAGCTGCGGCGCGGGCTGCTGGCCGAGGGGGTGCAGCCCGAGCAGACCCGCGAGTTTCTAGGCAGGCTGCCGGCGGAGGACGAGCCGCCGGAGCAGCTGCGCGAGTTCCTCACGGAGCACCAGGAGCAGGTGCAGTTGAACCACTTTCTGGGAAAACTGCCACCATGATTCGCATTTCGGCGGGACTTGGGCGCCGCGTGTCCATCCAATGAAACAAGGCACGCACCTGGAGGGAGAAATGCGGTGAGCCAACCCCACATGGACCACAACGATCTGGCGCGACTCCTCGACCGTACGCTGTCGGAGGACGAGCGCGGCCGCGCCCTGGCGCACCTGGCGGATTTCGATGACGACGCCGAAGTGCTGGGCGACGCCGCGTACCTGCTGCGCGAGCTGGAGGGCCGGGACGGTGCCACCGTCGAGGACGACGCGGCCGCCGGCCACACTCCCGCCGACGACGCGGACACGGGAACGGACCCTAAGGTGGTGCCGCTGCGTCCACCGTCCACGGCGCGCACCCGCCCCCGCCGTCTCCCCGCGCGCTGGCTGGCGCTGGCCGCGATGCTCGCCGGCGTGCTGCTGGTTCCGCTCGCCCTCTCCCGCTCCGGCTCCCGCGCCCCCGGCGACTTCGCGTCGCTGCTGACCAGCCGCAACACCGGCCTGCCCGCCGACTGGGCAGACACCGTACGCTGGGGCGGTAGGCGCGGCTCAGGGGATGCTGTCGTCGATACCGCCCTTGCCGCGAGGCTCGGCGCGCGGCAGGTGGACCTCGAGATTGCCGCGAGTGCGGGTCAGGCGGACGCAGTCAGCCGAATCTCCAACGATCTTGAGGCGATGGTGGGCGGCATGCCGGGTTCCGGCCCTTTGGCCGCTATGTACCGCGACATCCGCAGCCGGGCAGGTGAGCCCGCGAAGACGCTGGTACCGTCCGTAAGGGATGCGCGCGAATCCCTCGTCCTGTACGTGGACAAAGACTACTTCAGCCTGGGCGCGTGGGCCGAAGCGGCGAGCCTCGCGGTGCGGCGACAGGACACCGCCTTCTTCCACGCCGGCCCGTCGCGAAAGACGCTGGAGCGCGCAGCTTCGCTTCCGTCCCTGGACGACGAGAGCAGGGGAATCGTCGATGTGATCCGCACCGCATCCGAGCCGGACGAACCGGACTGGGCGCGGCTCTCTGGCCAACCGGACGCACTGCTGGCGAAGATCGCCTCCTGACTCCAGCTTCCGCGGCTGTGATGGCGGTAGCCGCCACCTATACTCTGTTCCATCCGGCGCCACCGGCACCCCGTGATCCGCGCGAGGTTGCCCGTCGCGCCCTCCCGCCCCATTCTAAGCGGTCTCCCCGACCGTTGCGGCGCCGAGCCTCAACTGCCCCCATCCTCCGCCCAGCCTTCTCCCTTACGTGACGGACTCCGCAACTCCGGGTGCGCCGCCATCTGGCCGCGAAACGCTCTCCGCCGGCGAAGAGCGGTTCGAACTGATCCGCAACCGAGCAGGGATGGTCGCGGCGCCGCTGGTGTTCGCGGCGCTGCTGCTGGCGCCGATGGACGGGCTGAAGCCGGAGGCGCACCGGCTGGCGGCGGTGATGGCGGCGGTGGTGGTGCTGTGGATCACCGAAGCGCTGCCGATGCCCGTAACGGCGCTCCTGGGTGCGGCGGCGTGCGTGGTGCTGCGCGTGGCGCCGGCCAAGGAGGTGTTCGCGCCCTACGCGGACCCGCTCATCTTTCTCTTCATCGGCTCGTTCATCATCGCGCGGGCAATCTTTCTCCACGGGCTGGACCGGCGCGTGGCGTTCGCCGTGCTCTCCATGCGCTGGATCGACGGGCGGCCGTCGCGGGTGCTGCTGGCGTTCGGCGCGGTGACGGCGACGCTGAGCGCGTGGATGTCGAACACGGCCACCACGGCGATGATGTTCGGCATCGGCATGTCCATCCTGTCGGTGATGATGGCGTCCGGCGGCGACACCGGTCCGAAGATCGATCCGCGGTACGCCACGGGGCTGATGCTGATGACGTCGTTCGCGGCCTCCATCGGCGGGCTGGCGACGCCGGTGGGCACGCCGCCTAACGTGATCGGAATCGGCTTCATCCGCGGGCTGGTGCACGAGGAGATCACCTTCTTCGAGTGGATGGCGGTGGGCGTCCCCGTCGTCATCCTCCTTTTCATCTGCCTGTACCTGTACCTGAACGCGCTCTCGCCGGCCGGAGTCACCACGCTGGGGGCGGGCGCCGAGGTCATCCGCCGCGAGCGCGCCACGCTGGGCCCGTGGTCGCGCGGGCAGAAGTCCGTCGCCATCGCCTTCGCGGTGACGGCGCTGTTGTGGATCACCCCCGGCCTGTTCGCGCTGTTCGCGGGGGAAACGAGCCCGGTGTTCCGTGAGATGTCGGCGCGGGTGCCGGAGAGCGCGGCGGCGCTGCTGGGCGCGCTGCTCCTCTTTCTCCTTCCCGGCAACGGCGGTGCGCGCGCGATCACCTGGGACGAGGCGGCGAAGATCGACTGGGGGGTGATCCTGCTGTACGGCGGCGGGTTCGCGCTGGGCGTGCTCTCGTTCCAGACGGGACTGGCGGAGGGGGTGGGGCGCGGTCTGACGGGGCTGCTCCCCGTGCACGGCGAGTTCGGGCTGCTGGCGGCGTCGGTGATCGTGGCGGTGCTGGTGTCGGAGACCACGTCCAACACGGCGTCGGCCAACATGGTGGTGCCGGTGGTGATCTCCATCGCCATGGCGCGGGGCATGGACCCGTTCGTCCCCGCCCTGGGCGCGACGATGGCGGCCAGCCTGGGCTTCATGCTCCCCGTGTCGACGCCGTGCAACGCCATCGTCTACGGCTCCGGCTACGTGCCGCTGATGCGGATGGTTCGCTACGGCATCATCCTGGACGTGATCGGCATCGTCGTCATCACCGGCGCCGTGTGGCTCCTCGCCCCGCTGCTGCGGTGATTGGGGGTGCCGCGCGTGGGCTGGATAGCGGGGCGAATGCCCTGTCGGCTCGCGGATCTCACGGCTGGCCGAAAGCGATCGTAAGGCATTCCTTCAACGCCACGGCTAAACAGAATCGGCTGATTTGGCTGTAAAGGCGGCCGAAAATTTAATAAACGAATGACGCCGCGCCCGTGATTCCTCCCAGGCGCGGCGTTCGTGTTTTCGCGACGATCAGGCGGCCAGCCAGAGCTTGACCGTCTCTTCCGTCTTGCGCTCGATCTCCTG
>DASTVC010000448.1:0-3551 GCA_035759295.1 Longimicrobium sp.
ACTGCGCCTCGTTCGGGGTCAAGGCGGGCGACCGGTCGTCCAGCGTGGCCGGGTTCGGGTTCGACGCCACCACCTGGGAGGTGTGGCCGCCGCTCTGCGCCGGCGCCGCGCTGGTGCTTCCGGCCACGCGCGATCCGCAGGCGCTGCTGGAGTGGTGGGAAGAGCAGGCGCTGGACGTGAGCTTTCTCCCCACCCCGCTGGCGGAGGTCGCCTTCGCGCGCGGCCGGGCCAGCGCGGGGCTGCGTACGCTGCTGATCGGCGGCGACCGGCTGCGGAGCATTCCGGCGGGGCCGCTGCCGTTCGCGCTGGTGAACAACTATGGGCCCACCGAGACCACCGTGGTCGCCACCTCCGGCGAGGTCGGCCAGTCGGCGAGGGTGCACATCGGCCGGCCCATCGCCAACACGCGCGTGTACCTGCTCGACGAGGCGGGCCAGCCGGTGCCGGAGGGCGTCGGGGGCGAGCTGTACGTCGGCGGGGCGGGGGTGGCGCGCGGCTACCAGCACCGTCCCGGGTTGACGGCGGAGCGCTTCGTCCCCGACTCCTTCGGCGGCGAGCCGGGGGCGCGGCTGTACCGCACGGGCGACCTGGCGCGGTGGCGGGAAGAAAGTGCGGGAGTGCGTGAGTGCGTGAGTGCGGAAGTGGGTCCGGGATCGGGTGACTCACGCACTGACGCACTGACGCACTCACGCACCGCGGTCCTCGAATTCCTGGGCCGCACGGACTTCCAGGTGAAGATCCGCGGCTTCCGCATCGAGCTGGGCGAGATCGAGGCGCGGCTGGCCGAGCACCCCGTGGTGCGCGATGCGGTGGTGCTGGCGCGCCAGGACGCGTCTGGAGACGGGCGGCTGGTGGCGTACTACGTGGGCGAGGCGCTGGAGGTGGAGACGCTCCGCGCGCACCTGTCGGAGCGGCTGCCGGAGTACATGGTGCCGGCCGCGTACGTGTGGATGGAGGCGCTTCCGCTGACCCCGAACGGGAAGGTGGACCGCCGGGCGCTCCCCGCGCCCGAGGGAGACGCCTACGCGCGGCGCGGCGACGAGGCGCCGGTGGGGGAGACGGAAGCGGCGCTGGCCGGGATCTGGGCCGAGGTGCTGGGCGTGGAACGAGTGGGCCGCCACGACCACTTCTTCGAGCTGGGTGGGCACTCGCTCCTGGCGGTGCGGGTGATCTCGCGGATGCGGCAGCTGCTGGGCGTTGAAGTGGCGATCGCCGACCTGTTCGAGCGCCCGGTGCTGGCGGATCTCGCGCGTGTCATCGTGGACGCGGCGCGCACCGAGCTTCCGCCGATCGAGCCGGCGGACCGCTCGGCGCCGCTGCCGCTCTCGTTCGCGCAGCAGCGGCTCTGGTTCCTGGAGCGGCTGGGCGGGCTGGGGGACACGTACCACATCCCCACGCGGCTGCGGTTCGGAGGCCGGGTGGACCGGGCGGCGCTGCGGCGGGCGCTGGACGCGATGCTCGAGCGCCACGAGGCGCTGCGGACGACGTTCGTAGAGGTGGAAGGCGAGCCGGTGCAGCGCATCGCCCCGGTGGAAGAGAGCCAGTTCCACCTCCTGGAGCACGACCTGGGCGGGCATCCCGACGCCGCGGCGGAGCTGAGCCGGCTGGCGGCCGAGGAGCTGGGCGCGCCCTTCGACCTGGAGCACGGGCCGCTGATCCGCGGCCGCCTGGTGCGCATGCCCGGCGACGAGCACGTCCTGCTGGTGACGATGCACCACATCGTCTCCGACGGGTGGAGCATGGAGGTGCTGAGGCGCGAACTGGGCACGCTCTACACCGCCTTCCGCCGCGGCGACCCCGATCCGCTTTCTCCGCTCCCGATCCAGTACGCGGACTATGCGGCCTGGCAGCGGAAGTGGGTGGATGGGGAAGTGCTGCGGCAGCAGGCGGAGTACTGGAAGACGACGCTCTCCGGCGCGCCGGAGCTGCTGGAGCTGCCCACCGACCATCCGCGCCCCGCGGTGCAGGACCACGCCGGGGCCGCGGCCAGTGTGGAGCTGGACGAGGCGCTGACCGACCGGCTCCGGTCGCTCGGCCGGCGCAACGGCACCACCCTCTTTATGACCGTGCTGGCCGGGTGGGCCACTGTGCTGGCGCGCCTTTCGGGGCAGCGCGACGTGGTCGTCGGCACGCCGAGCGCCAACCGGGGGCGCGCGGAGATCGAAGGCCTCATCGGCTTCTTCATCAACACCCTGGCCCTGCGCGTGGACCTCGCCGGCTCGCCCACCGTGGCGGAGCTGCTGGAGCAGGTACGGAATGGGTCGCTGGGGGCGCAGCAGAACCAGGACATCCCCTTCGAGCAGGTGGTGGAGCTGGTGCAGCCCGCGCGCAGCCTGGCGCACACGCCGCTCTTCCAGGCGATGGTCACCTGGCAGAACGCGTCGGAGGATCAGGGCGAGGTCCCCGGCCCCGGCCGGCCGGGCGTGGGCACGCCGTTCCCGGCGACGGCGAAGTTCGACCTGTCGCTGTCGCTGGGCGAGGTGGGCGGGCGGATCGCGGGGAGTGTGACGTACGCGACCGCGCTGTTCGAACACGCGACGGTGGAGCGCTGGCTGGGCTACCTGCGGCGGGTGCTGGAGCAGATGGCGGCCGACGACGCGCGGGCGGTGGACCGGCTCGCGCTGCTGGATACGGCCGAGCGGCGCCTGGTGCTGCAGGAGTGGAACCGCACGGACGCCGAGCTTCCGCGGACGTGCGTCCACGAGCGCTTCCAGGTGCAGGTGGCGCGCACGCCCGAGGCCGTCGCCCTGTCGTTCGAGGATCGCTCGCTGACGTACGCGGAGCTGAACGGGCGCGCCAACCGCCTGGCGCACCACCTCCGCGGGCGGGGCGTGGGCCCCGACGTGCGGGTGGCGGTCTGCATCGAGCGCAGCCCGGAGCTGATGGTCGCCTTCCTGGCCGTGCTGAAGGCGGGGGGCGCGTACGTCCCGCTAGACCCGGGAGATCCCGAGGACCGGCTGCGCCACATGCTGGACGACGGCGCCCCCGCGGCGCTCCTGGTGCACGCCGGGACCGCCGCGCGCTTCGCTGGCGAGGCCGTCCCGTTGATCGACCTGGACGCCGATGCCGGGGAGTGGGCGGGCGAGTCCTCGTCGAATCCGGCCCCGGAGGAGGTGGGGCTGACGCCCGGCCACCTGGCGTACGTCATCTACACCTCCGGCTCCACCGGCCGCCCCAAGGGGGTGATGGTGGAGCACCGCGCGCGGGCCAACGTCATGGTGTGGATGGGCCAGGCGTGGCCGCTGGGCCCGAGCGACGTGGTGCTGCAGAAGACGCCGGTGAGCTTCGACGCCTCGGCGCGTGAGCTCTTTCCGCCGCTGCTGGCGGGCGCGCGGATGGTGATCGCGCGCCCGGGCGGGCACCGCGATCCCGCATACCTGGTGGAGACCATCCGCCGCGAGGGCGTCACCACGCTGCACTTTGTCCCCACCATGCTCCAGTTCCTGCTGGAGGAGCCGGGGATCGAGCGGTGCGCCTCCATCGCGCGGGTGGTGTGCGGCGGCGAGGCGCTCCCCGCTGCCCTGGCGCGGCGGGCAAGGGAGCTGCTGCCG
>DASTVC010000449.1:0-13364 GCA_035759295.1 Longimicrobium sp.
CAACTTCGGGGGAGGGGTGGATGTTCCTCGGCATTATGCCTGTAAAAACCCCTCCCCCGCAGTTTGGGGGAGGGGTCGACCGCCGTCGCGAGGAACGAGCGAAAGGCCGGTCGGGGGTGAGGGCCCCCGCGGGTCGCGAGAGCCACCTCCGTACCTCCGTACCTCCGTACCTCCGTACCTCCGTACGCTACCCGATCGTCACCACCGAGTGGTCGCCCAGATCCACGCTCCCCTTGACGCCGCTGACCTTTACGTCGCGGCCGATGAGCGAGTCGTGGAGCTCGGAGCTCTCGATGCTCGACTTTTCGCCGACGATGGTGTGGCGCAGCTTGCTGCCGCGCACCACGGCGCCGGCAGAGAGGGTGACGTTGGGGCCGATCTCGCTGTTCTCCAGCGTCACCCCGTCGGCCACGTGCACCGGCTCCACGAGGGTCACGCCGTCAGGGAGCGACGCGGGGCGCTTGCCGCGGGTGGTGCCCAGGACGTGCGCGTTGGTCTCCAGCAGCGTCTCGGGCTTGCCTGCGTCGTACCAGCCGTGCACGGGCTCCACCTTGAGCTTGGCGCCGTGGTCCACCATGTACTGGAACGCGTCCGTCAGGTAGTACTCGCCGGCACCGCCGGGAGGGCTGTTCATCACGTGGCGAATGCCCTCGAACAGCAGCTTCCAGTCGCGGATGTAGTACAGGCCGATGTTGGCCAGCTTGCTCACGGGCTCACTCGGCTTCTCGATGATCTTCTTCATGAAGCCGTTCTCGTCCGTCACGATCACGCCAAAGCGCTGGTAGTCCTCCACCTCCATCGCCCAGATCACCCCGGCTACGTCCTCGGGCAGGCGCTTGACCACCGTGAGGTCCGCGTCGAACAGCGTGTCGACGAAGATGATCAGCATCTCCTCGTGGACGAACGGCTCTGCCAGGCGGATGGCGTCTGCGGTGCCCAGTTGCTCCTTCTGCTCGGTGTAGTCGGCCTTGAAGTCCGGGTACTCCTCGGCCATGAACGCTTCCACCTGCTCCTTCAGGTGGCCCGTGATGAGCACGGCCTCATCCACGCCCAGCTCGCGCAGGTCGTCAAGGATGTAGCTGAGCACCGGCTTGTCGCCGACCTTGAGCAGCGGCTTGGGGACCAGGTGGGTGTGGGGGCGCAGGCGGGTGCCCTTCCCCGCCACCGGCATGACGACTTTCACTCGGGATTCCTCCGGCTCTGGTATCTGCAGAAAAAATATCGTGTACGCTGGCTCACATCTGTGGCGTGGGCAGGCCCGGCGCCCCTTTACTCGCTCAGGCTCGCACCTCCCCCAAAAACCCCTGGGGGAGGTGGACTTCGGTCCCGCTGCGGCCGGCGGGTGGGTGGCGGCCAGGCACGGCGCCCCTTTACTCGCTTAGGCTCGCACCTCCCCCAAAAACCCCTGGGGGAGGTGGACTTCGGTCCCGCTGCGACCGACGGATGCGTGAAAGCCGGCTTCCGCGCACCGGCCCCTCCGCTACATCAACCTTCCCCCAGGGGTTTTTGGGGGAAGGTGGGCGGGTGGTGCCCGCCCGGATGGGGGCGCGCCGCCGCCAGCCGCGCCCCGGGCAGGTTCCATACCGCATCCCCCCGTCCACCCCTGACGCGCGGCAACATACCTGCGCGGGGCGAACGTGGTCAAACTCAATTCCCTTTCACCGTGTCACCCCGTCACCTTGTCACCCGTTCACCCGTTCACCCGTTCACCCGTTCACCCGTTCACCCGTTCACCCTTCTCCCCTCCGCGCCATCTGCGACGTAGATTCGCCCCAGCCGCGGCCCGACGGCCGGCGGAGGCGGAATCCATCCACATCCCTGGCGACGCATGGGCCTGCTGCACGCGCTCACCACCAACCGCGCCTTTACCGATCCCGAGGCCGACGACCCGCGGCTGCGGGAGCGCGGCTACGCCGTTCCCTTCGCGGAAGTGTGGGCGGCAGCGCTGGACATCGCGCAGAAAACGCCCGGGTGGACCGTCACCAGCAGTGACCCGCGGGCGGGGGAGATCGTCGCGGAGGCAACCACGCGGCTGTGGAAGTTCACCGACGACGTGTGGATCCGCGTCTCGCTGGACGAGGAGGGGCAGACCCGCGTAAAGATGACCTCGGCGTCGCGAAAGGGTGGGGGCGACCTGGGGACGAACGCGCGGCGGATTGCCCGGTTCTTGCGGTCGCTGGACGGCCGACTTTTCGGAAGCACACGCGCAAACCGTTAGACCGAAAGCAGTTGGATGCCACTCACCGACGTAAGGAAGGCCTCGTCCCAGCTCGCCGAACGGGTACCGGTGCTCCCCATTCGCAGCACCGTGGTGTATCCCTCCGGCGCAACCGCGCTCCAGATCGGCTACGCTCCCAACGTCGAGGCGCTGAACGCGCACCCCGAGCCGGAGCTGATCGTCGCCATCGTCTCCACGCTGGACGACGGGCAGGACATTCCGCCCCGCTCGCTGGAAAAGGTGGCCACGGCCGTGCGCGTGCTGGACCGGCTGAACCTTCCCGGCGGGACCATCCAGACCACGCTGCAGGGGCTCAAGCGCATCCACCTGGACGACGTGCGCTTCGAGGACGGCTTCTACACCGCCCGCGTGCGCGCCGTGGAGGAAAAGCCGCTCTCTCCCGACGCGGCGGAACCCGTCGTCGAGCGCATCCTCACCACCGTCTCCGGCCTCGCCGCCAAGGTGGACCGGGTGCCGGACGAGGTGCCCCGCATCCTCCGCATGAACCTGGGCGACCCCGGCCGCTTCGCCGACCTGGCCTCCACCCTCTGCAACCTCAAGCTGCCGGACCGCGACGCCGTCCTCCAGGAGCTGGACGTGGCGAAGCGGCTGGACCTGGTGCTGGAGTCGCTGGAGCAGGCGTGGGAGCGGGCGCGCGAGGTGGAGGCGGTGGCCGGCGAGGAGGGCGCGGCGACGGCGGAGGGCCAGCAGCAGCAGCGCAACAGCCGCGACCGCACCTCGGAGATCCGCCGCCGCATCCAGTCGCTGCAGGCGGAGCTGGGCGAGCTGGACCCGCTGGAGCGCGAGGCGGACGAGATGCTGCGCAAGCTGGAGGTGGCGCGCCTTCCCCAGCGTGTGGCCGCCGCCGGGCGCCGCGAGGCCGAGCGGCTGCGCTCCAGCGCCACGACGGCGCAGGAGGCCACGGAGATCCGCGCCTACCTGGACGCCCTGATCGCCGTGCCCTGGACCCGGCGGGCGGGGGACGGGACCATCGACCTGAACGCGGTGGAGGCGGCGTTCGCCCAGGAGCACCTGGGGATGGACGAGAGCAAGGAGCGGCTGCTGGAGGTGCTGGCCGTGGCCAACCTGCGCGGCGACCTGCGCGGCCCCATCCCCTGCATCGTCGGGCCGCCGGGGGTGGGAAAGCGGACGCTGGCGACGGCGATCGCGCGCGGACTGGGCCGGCCGGTCGTCCGCCTGGAGCTGGGCGGCCGCGGCGAGGGGCAGCTCGTCGGCACGCGGCGGACGCGGACGGGCGCGCAGATGGGAAAGGTGATGCAGCTGATCTCCGACGCGGGGGTCAAGAACCCCGTCTTCATCCTGGAGGAGCTGGACGAGCTGGGGCTGGGGAACGTGGAGGGCGACCCGGTCGAGGCGATGGAGGAGATGCTGGACGCGGAGAACCGGGAGGAGTTCATCGACCGCTACCTGGACCTGTCGTTCGACCTGTCGGAGGTGTTCTTCGTCGGCGCGGCGGGCGACTTCTACCGCATTCCCCGCGACCTGCGCGACCACCTGATCGAGATCCGCATCGCGGGCTACACGCCGGAGGAAAAGATCGTCATCGCCCGCGACTGGCTGTTCCCGCGCATCGTAAAGGAGCACGGGCTTACGCCGGAAGAGGTGAAGATCGAGGACGAGACGCTTCTCTTCCTTACCCGCGGCTACGCGCGCGACGCCGGCGTGGGCAACCTTCGCCGCTCGCTGGCCGCGGTGATGCGCTACATCGCCCGGGAAAAGGCGGAGGGGAACGGCGACGGCTGGACGATCACCCAGGAGATGATCGAGGAGGTCCTGGGCTACCCGCGCTATTCGACCACGCCGGCGGAGATTCGCCCGGAGGTGGGGGTGGTGACGGGGCTGGCGTGGACGGCCAGCGGCGGCGAGCTGATGTTCATCGAGGCGCTCAAGATGCCGGGGACGGGGCGGCTGGTGATCACCGGCCTGCTGGGCGACGTGATGCGCGAGTCGGTGAACGCGGCGTACAGCTACGTCCGCTCCCGCGCCGACGACCTGGGGATCGCCCGCGAGGTGTTCGGCGAGAACGACATCCACGTCCACTTCCCCGTCGGCGCCACGCCCAAGGACGGCCCCTCCGCCGGCGCCGCCGTCACGCTCGCGCTGGCGTCGTCCCTCGCCGAGCGCCCCGTGCGCCACGACATGGCGATGACGGGCGAGGTGACGCTGCGGGGCAAGATTCTGGAGATCGGCGGGGTGAAGGAGAAGGTGCTGGCGGCGTACCGGGCCGGCATTACCCAGGTGATTCTCCCCGCCGGGAACAAGCGCGACCTGCGCGACGTGCCGACGGACGTGCGCGAGGGGATGGAGTTTCACTACGTGGAGCGGATGGACCAGATCTTCGACCTGGCGCTGCTGGGCGAGCCACGCGCGGTCCTCGCCTCCCCCGACGCCGAGGCCACCCCCCTGCGCCGCGAGCCCGAGCGCCAGGCCGCGCGCGGGGAGTCGTCCGACGGGCGCTGACCGGCACCGGGGTCCGGATCGAAGGTTTGTCTTGCCTGAGCCAGCGGAGCCGGCGGAGATGGTCTCCGCCGGCTCCGCTTGCGTGCGTGTTGTATTTTTGTTTCTTTTAGTCGTTAAGAGATAGTGAAATGGCCCGTCGCAAACGGGAATGCGGGGCTGCGGGTCCGTCCTTAAAGGGAAGGGGCAGCCACCCCCGGGGTGACCGCCCCTCCATGATTGTCGTCTGATGTGCGGATCAGGTACCGGATCCGATGGTCCCTCCGCCACGCCTGGTCGTGTCGCTCTGAATGGTCGTGGTGTCCGGCGGGGGATTTCCGTCGTGCGCGGCGCCGACGGTGTCCACGCGCACGGGTTCGGTGGTGGCGGGGCCGCAGGCGGCGGCGCAGACGAGGAGGGCTGCGGCGAGGAAAGTCGTACGAGGCATGGGTTCCGGTCTCCTGACAGGCGGTGGGTGCGGGACCGCCGGCGGGGGTGCCGGCGTCCACGGAACCCAGCCTAATCCGCCTCCCGCACCCGTTTCGCACCGCGCTCGCACGCCAGCCGCACATCCCCGGGCACCCGCGCGCACCGTGTCCGCACGGATTGAACAGCAGTCGCACACCCGCCTGTGCGCCTCCGTCCCATGGGCGGCGGGGCGTGCCGAACGGGATAATTTGCGGGCGGCAAGGTACCCCTCTGCTCTCCAGGGGCGCATTCGGATCGTGTATCTCAGGACGCTCGGGCATCCGGCCCTCCTTGGCTCCGACGGCACGGCCGTCCACAAGCTGCGTAAAAAGGACCTTGCGCTCCTGGTCTACCTGTGCGTGGAGGGGACGGCCGTGCACTCGCGCGGCCGTCTGGCGTCGCTGCTGTGGGGGGAAAGCCCGGAAGAGGCGGCGCGGCACTCGCTTACCCAGGCGCTCAGCCGGCTGGGGCGGGTGCTGCCGCCGGGGTCGCTGGTGCCCGGCAGCCAGGTGGTGCGCTGGGATGGGGATCTGCCCTGCGACGCGATCGTGCTGCTGCGGGGCGGGCTGCAGCCGGCGGACGTGGACGACGAGTTCTCCGTGTACGAGGGAGACTTTCTGCACGGCTTCCATCCCGGGCCGGGCGCGGAGGAGTTCTGCGAGTGGGCCGACCGGCGCAGCGCGGACCTGCGCAACGCGGTGCTCCGCCTGCTGGAGCTGGCCGGCGACGACGCGGAGGCGAAGGGAAGCTGGTGGCGCGCGGTGAAGCTGGCGGAGAAGGAGGTGCGGATCGACCCACTGGCGGAGAACGCGCGCCGGCGGCTGATGCGCGCGTGGGCGGCGCTGGGAGAGCGCAACATCGCGCTGCGGCACTACCACGACTTCGCCCTCTGGCTCAAACAGGAGATCGGCGCCGAGCCGGATCCCGACACGCGCGCCCTCGCCGAGCAGCTGCGCGCGGAAGCGGCCGATCCCCCCCGACCGCCGGTTCACGACCACGGAGGCGCGGCCCCCGCACCCCCCGTCGAGCCGTCGCCTCCCCCCGCGGTCCCGCCACCCCTCGCCCCTCCCCCTTCCCCGCCCCGTCCGAACGCCGCAGATCCCCCGGCCGAGCTTGCCGCGGCGCCGGAGTCCGGCAACCCGGATGACCACGCGGGCGCCGGCGATACGGGGCCGGAAGCCGCGACCGGCGCTGGCGGGGCGGAGACGGTGCCGGGGCCGCGGGCCGCGGACGAGGGGGTGGTGGCGATGGGATCGGCAGACGCAGACCCGTCTCCGCCGCCGACGCATCTCCGCAGCCGGAAGGTGTGGATCGCGCTGGCCGGGGTGGTGGCCGCGGCCACCGCGCTCACGCTGGGAATGCGGGCCCGGCCGCCGGCCACGGATCCGGAGCCCGTGGGGCACGGCGAGTCGCTGCGGGAGCGTGGCGGCAGCCAGACGTACCTGGCCTTTGCCGAGACGCTGTACGCGTATCCGGACACCGCCACGCTGCGCGCCTGCACCGGGCTGCACACGCCCGCCGTCCGCGAGGTGCGCGCGCTTCCGCCGTGGCCGCGGGTGGGGCTGCCCAGCGTGCGCCACCATCCGTGGATGGGCGACACGGTGCCGGTGGTCACCGACCATCCCGCCGTAAAGCCGGCGTACGTCGCCATCGGGTGCGTGCTGGCCGGCGTCCCCAACCCCCCGACGCTCGATTCCATCTTCGGCGCCGGAGCCCTGGGGCGGCTGCTGGAGGTGCCGCACTCCGTCCTGGAGGCGATGCCAAAGGCGTTGATCGCCCGCGGCCAGCGGGTGCGCCCCGCCGGCACCCTCATCC
This sequence comes from Longimicrobium sp., assembly GCA_035759295.1. GTDB lineage: Bacteria > Gemmatimonadota > Gemmatimonadetes > Longimicrobiales > Longimicrobiaceae > Longimicrobium. The sequence continues at coordinate 6,959 of DASTVC010000449.1, forward strand.
GCTCGCCCGACGGAATGATCCAGTGGATCACCTACCACGGCGGCGCGCTGGCGGTGGCGGATTCGACGGTGCTGGCCACCTGGTGCCGCTCCCCCAGTGAGGCCGTCGACGTAAGCGCCGCCGAGTTCCGCTACTACCGCCCCTTCGGCCGCCTGCACCGCGGCAACGCGGACTGCCACCGACGGCCTGATCCAGCGGGGTGAATCGCTGACGCGCACACACCATGTCATTTCGAAGGAGGCGCCGCACCCAACCGACTGCCGCTCCACGCTTTGGCGCCGACTGAGAAATCTACTCGAACCCGCTCGTGACCGTTCGTAGCGGCGCCGGCCCGCGGGATCTACCCAAGCCCCGGGGTGGAAGCCGGATCGCAGCTCGTCCCATCGTTCTTGTCATTCGGCGGCATGAACTGCACGGTTGACGGGGACTCGAGGACTCTCGCGCAACAGGAGGGGGCCATGCTGGACTTCGACGGCATCAACCAGCGCCCGGACGCCATCTACGCGCTGTCCGAGGAACTGCTCAACGGCAGCCAGAACGACACCTTTCCGTACGACACGGCGGTGCTGGGCACACCCATCGTGGTGCTGGCGAACGTGTTCTCACCCAAGTACATGCTGGGCGCGGAGCCGTTCACCCGCATGCTGAACTTTCAGCCGGGGATCGACTTCCTGGAGATCGGGCCGGGGACGGGCGCCATCGCCGTGCAGGCGGCGCTGGCGGGGGCGCGGGGGGTGCTGGCGATCGACATCAACCCCGCGGCCGTGGCCAACACGCAGGCCAACATCGACAGGCACGGGCTGGGCGACCGCATGGAGGTGCGCGAGGGCGACGTCTTCTCGCCCCTGCGCGCGGGCGAGACCTTCGACCTGATCTTCTGGAACGTGCCGTTCGGGTACGTGGAGCCCGGAAGCTGCGATCCCACCCCGCTGCAGCGCTCCTGCCTGGATCCGGGCTACGAGGCCACGCGCCGCTACATCCACCAGGGCCGCGGCCACCTGAAGCCCGGCGGCCGCCTGATCCTGGGCTTCAGCAGCGTCATCGGCCGCCTGGAGCTGGTGGAGCGGATCGCCGCCGAGGTGGGCCTGGAAGCGCGCGTCACCGCCCGCGAAGAAGGCCCGGAAGATTTCCCCATGCCCACCGAGTTGATCGAGTTCTTCCCGCGCGGAGAATGATCCGGACATCCGGCGGTTATCAGGGCGCCGACTAGAGGATCCGCCGGCACAGCCGTGGGGCCGGCTTCTCCGCGCGGAAGCCAGTCCCTCAGTGCGGCAAGCGAGATCCTTCGGTCGCGCGCAAGCGATTGTGTTACTTACGGTTCCGCGCGGCGCTCCCTCAGGAAGTCAACGTCAGGTGTGCGGGATGGAGGTACGGACGCGGTGTCCGCGAAGGCGGACAGCGTGTGCGGAATGGAGCCGCGGCCGCGGTGTCCGCGAAGGCGGACTGTGTGACGTCGTTGCCGCGATTTCAATCGCTCCAGCAGGCGCCTGCCCACGACAAAGCGCCCCGCCGGAAACCCGGCGGGGCGCTTCGTATCCATCGACCAAACCCGTCAGTCGCCGAAGGTGGGCTCGGGCTGGCCGAGACCGCCGAGACCGGGCTCGGGAGCGGGGGCGGCGACCGGCTTGGGCTTGCGCTTGAAGCCGCGGGCCACCCATCCCCCGAAGTCGTCGAAGTAGGTATACGCCACCGGCACCACCACCAGCGTGAGCAGCGTGGAGGTGATCAGGCCGCCGATCACCGCGCGGGCCATCGGCGCCCGGAATCCCCCGCCCTCGCCCATCCCGATGGCGATGGGGAGCATGCCGAAGATCATTGCCATCGTCGTCATCACGATGGGGCGCAGGCGCACGCGGCCCGCCTCGATGAGCGCCGTCATCCGCTCGGTGCCGGCCGACCTTCGCTCGTTCGCGTTGTCGACGAGCAGAATGGCGTTCTTCGTTACCAGGCCCATCAGCATGATCACGCCGATCATGCTCATCATGTTGAAGGTGTCGTCCGTCACCAGCAGCGCCAGCAGCACGCCGATCAGCGACAGCGGCAGAGACAGCATGATGGCGAACGGCTGGGTAAAGCTCTCGAACTGGCTGGCCAGGATCAGAAAGATCAGGATCACCGCCAGCAGGATGGACTCCAGCACGTACCCCATCGTCTCCTGCAGCTGCTCCGTCTCGCCGCCCAGCGTGACCGTGTAGCCGGCGGGGAGCTTCATCTCCCCCAGCGCGTCGGTGATGGCCGACGACGCCTCGGAGATGCTGATGTCGGGGGTCACGCTGGCGCCCACCGTGCCCACCCGCTCCAGGTCCTGCCGGTCGATCTGCGCGGGCGCGACGCCTTCCGCCACGTGCGCCACCTGCCCCAGCGGCACCGTGGCGCCGTCAGACGTCGAGATCGGCAGGGAGGTGATGCTCTCCAGGCTGGTGCGCCGCTCGGGCGCCAGCTGCACCACCACGTCGCGCTCCTCGCCGGTCGGATCCTCCCACGTGGTCGCCGTCTGGCCGGCGAGGAGCGGGCGGACGGCGCCGGACACCTGGCCCACGTCCAGCCCCAGCTCGTTGGCCAGGTCGCGGTTCACGTCGATGCGGAACTCCGGACGCGGCGCGCCCAGCGAGGTCTGCACGTCGGCGATGCCGGGGATGGCGCGCATCCGCTCGGCCACCTGCTCGCTGAGCGCCACCAGCTGCGTCACGTCGGGCCCGCGCAGGTTCACCTGCAGCGGCTGCGTGGGTCCGCCCAGGCCGCCCGCCTCGCCCACCACGATGGTCGCGCCGAAGAGCGAGGACAGCTTCGCGCGGGCATCCACCATCAGCTCCGCCTGCGACTTCTCCCGCTCCGCGCTGGGGACCAGGTCCACGTACACGTTCCCCGCCGTCACCGTCCCCGTAACACCGGCGCCGACCGTCGTGTAGGTGAAATCCACCCCCTTCAGCGACCGCAGCGCGGCGTCGATCTCCTCCGCCTTCTGCGCGCTGTAGGCGAGCGACGAGCCCTCCGGCGTCTCGAAGCTCACGTTGAACGCGCTCTGGTCCTGCTCCGGCATGAACCCGCCGCCGATGAGCGGAAAGAGCATGAAGGTGCCGAAGAAGGCCGCGATCGCCAGGCCGATGGTGCTCTTCCGATGGCGGAGCGCCCAGCCGATGACGCCGCGGTAACGGTCCGCGCCGCGGTCGAACCAGCGGTTGAAGCCCGCGATCACCCGGTTCACGGGGTTGCCGCCGCCCGCCGAGGGATCGTGCGGGTCCACGCCCCACCAGGCGGAAAGCATGGGCGTGAGCGTGAAGGAGACGAACAGCGACACCAGCACCGCGAACGCCACCGTCATGCCGAACTGGTAGAAGAACCGGCCGATGATGCCGCCCATGAACGCCACCGGGACGAACACCGCCACGATGGAGAGCGTGGTCGCCATCACCGCCAGGAAGATCTCCGACGTCCCCCGCCGCGCCGCGGTGAAGTAGCCTTCGCCGTGCTCTCGATGCCGGACGATGTTCTCGATGACCACGATGGCGTCGTCCACCAGGATGCCGATGGAAAGCGACAGGCCCATCAGGGTGAGCACGTTGAGCGTAAAGCCCAGCGCGTCCATCAGCATGAACGCCGAGATCACCGACACCGGCAGCGCCAGCGAGGTGATGGCGGTGGCCTTCCAGTCGTTCAGAAAGAGCATCACCACGACCACGGTGAGGATGGCGCCCAGCACCAGCTCGTGGATCACGTCCTCCACCGACTGGCGGATGTTGATGGAGTTGTCGCGCACGATGGTGAGCTGCGCGCCCTTCGGCAGCTGGGCCTCCAGCTTCGCCATCTCCTCCTTCACCCCGTCGGCCACCTCCACCGTGTTGGCGCCGGACACCTTCAGCACGTCCAGCGACACGGCGCGGCGGTCGTCCACCATGGCGAGGGATCGCTCCTCCTCCGTGGCGTCCTCCACCCGCGCCACGTCGCGCAGCCGCACCGTCATCCCGCCCCGCGTGGCCACGATCACGTCGGCGAACTGCGCGGGGTCGGTAATGCGGCCGGTGACGCGCACCAGCTGCTCGCCCGTCCCCCGCTCCACGCGGCCGGCGGGCACCTCCAGGTTCTGCCGCCCCAGCGCGCCCATCACGTCCTGCGCGCTCACGTCCACCGCCTGCATGCGCTCCGGCAGCAGGTTCACGCGGATCTCGCGCTCCAGCCCGCCGGCGATCTGCACCTGGCCCACGCCTCCGACCGACTCCAGCCGGCGGCGGATGGTCTCGTCCGCCAGCGTGGTGAGCTCCGGCACCGTCAGCGTCGACGACGAGAGGGCGAGAGAAAGGATGGGCTGCGCCGAGGGATCGAACTTCTGCACCACCGGCGCCTCGATCTCCGTCGGCAGCTCGCGGCGCACGCCGTCGATGCGGGCGCGGATGTCCTGCGCCGCCAGGTCGCCGTTGCGCCCCAGGTCGAACTCCACGACGATGGACGACACGCCCTCCAGCGAGTTGCTGGTGATGCGGTCCACCCCCTCCACCGTGTTGAACGCCTCTTCCAGCCGCCGCGTAACTTCCCGCTCGATGGTCTCGGGAGATGCGCCCGGGTAGACGGTCTGCACCGCCACCACGGGAATGTCCACGTCGGGGAACTCGTCGATGGGCAGCCGGCGGAAGCCGAAGATGCCCAGCACGATGAGCCCGAACATCATCATCGCCGTAAAGACGGGACGGCGGACGGCCACCCCGCTCAGCCCGCCGCCCGGTGCTTTCCGAGCTTCTTCCTCGGATCCCGGGTCAGGGGCTGGATTATGATTTTCCGCCATCTCAGTCCTCCTTCGCGGGCGCGGACGCCGGGGCCGCCGCGGCGGCCGCCTGCACCCGCACCTTCGATCCCGCGGGCACCATGCCCGGGGACACGATCACCTGCTCGCCGGCCTGCAGCCCGCTCTGGATGGCCACCACCCCGCGCGCGTCGTCGCGCGAGCCGGGGGTCACGGCGCGGCGGACGACGGAGTCGCCCTGCAGCACCAGCACGTGCTGGTCGGCGCCCTGGCCGCGCACGGCGGCGGCGGGGACGACGAGCGCCTGCGTGCCCCCGGCCGTCACCACGCGCCCGCTGGCGAACATCCCCGCGATCAAACGCCCGCCGTCGTTCCGCAGCCGCAGCGTGACGCCCACCTGCCGAGTCGCCGCATCCGCGACCGGATCCACACGAGCCACGGTGCCGGTGAAGGTCTGCCCGGGAAACGCCGTCAGGGTGAACTCCGCCGGCTGGCCCGGCTGGACGAGGTTGGCCTGGTCCACCGGCACCTGCCCGCGCAGCTCCAGGAAGGCGGAGTTCACCACGGTCAGCAGCGTCTGCCCCGGGTTCACCGCCTCGCCCTCGTTCACCGTGCGCACGCTCACCTGCCCCGCGAAGGGCGCGGTGACGGCGGTGCGCCCCGCCTGCTCCGCCGCGCCCGTGGAGTTCGACCGCGCGGCGGCCAGCTGGGCCTGCGCCGCCTGGTACTGCGCCTCGGCCGCGCGGAAATCCAGCTCGCTCATGGCGCCCGCCTGGTGCAGCGTGCGGGCGCTCTCCAGCTGCCGCTGCGCCAGGGAAAGCTGCGCCTGCGCCGCGGCGACGCCGGACCGCGCGCCGGCCGCCTGGCTCTGGATCCCCGCCGCCTCGATGCGGGCCAGCACCTGGCCGGCGCGCACGGCACTGCCGCGGTCCACCGTCAGGCCGCGGACCACGCCCGGCACCTGCGCCTTGACCTCCGCGATGCGGTAGGGGTCCAGGCTGCCGGTCAGGGCCACCCCCGCCGCCAGCTCCGTCATCTCCGCCACGGCCACGTCGCGGGCGCCCAGCACCGTCACCTTTTCCGGCGCCTTTTCGGCCGCCTGCGCCGCCTCGCCCTCGCCCCCGCCGCAGGCGGCGACGCCCAGCAGCAGCAGGGCGGCGACCGCCGCCCGCAGGGGGCGGCGCGGGTCGCTGTATGCGTTCATCGTCTCGGTTCTCCGGTCCATGTTCAGGGCGTGGTCGTCGTAGCGGGCACCGGCGGCGTCGCCGGAAAGGTCGTGGGAGCAGACGGATTCGGGATCGACGGCGTGGTGTCCAGCGGGCGCACGTCGCCCGGCAGCGGCACGCCGTCCATCGCCTCCAGCGCCGTCGATCCGCCCACCGAGCGGAGGACCGACGCGTCGGCGTTCAGGAAGTCCGCCACCGCCTGCGCCAGGTTGGTGCGCGCCTGCAGCAGCTCCAGCCGCGCCTGGCTCACCTCCAGCTGCGTGGCCAGCCCCTGGTTGTAGCGGAGTACGGTGAGGTCGTAGACGCGCTGCGCCGCCTGCACCGTGGTCTGCCGCGCCACGATGGCGGTGCGGGCGCGCTCGCGCTCGCCGGCCGCCTGCGTGTACTGCAGCTGCACCCCCTCGCGCAGCTGCGCCAGCTGGATGCGCGCCCGCTCCGCCGCGAT
>DASTVC010000450.1:0-9552 GCA_035759295.1 Longimicrobium sp.
AGTTCGTCTACAACCGCAACAACGGCGTCAGCCAATCGCACGGTGAGCTGTACTATCCGCTGATCTGCCACGTTCTGCCATTGGGACGCCTCCGGTCGGATGCACAGAAAGACCGGCTCGTGGCCTGGGGGCAGACGACGGGAGTGCTCGTGCCGCCGGCTCTTGAAAACGCGTATACCTGTTTTGCAGAACACGGGGTGGAGTTCATCGATGATCCCAAGGCGTATTGGGTGGACCGGAGCTTCTGGCTGACATGGTTCCGCTCGGGCGCCGCCGAGCTTCGCACCCGTCCGCGAAGGAGAGGCATGAGCGTCGTTCGGCTGATCGACGAGATCCTGCCCTTTCTCGGACGGACCGCGCATGAAGTACTGCATGTTCGGGCGCCCTTCCTGGTGTCCGTCACCGCGTGGGGTACTCTGGACTCCCTGGAGGTAGAGGCCACGAGCCCGGACCCGGCTTCTCGTATCGTCCTCCCCGGGCACGATCGCAGGGTGACCCTCCCGCCCACGGTGATCGACGAGCCGCTGCTGGAATTCGGGAAGCAGTGGCATTTGCACGCAGAAAGGCTTCTGAACCAATTCGCGCAGGCGTTCGGCCATCCGTCATTCAACCGGGTGTAGTGACGGCAGGATCCGTGGTGATTCCGCCGCGGAACATCCCCCTTGCCTGGAGTGCCCCCATGAGAGTCTCATGAGCCGGAGCAAGGATTCGGACGAGATCCGCTGGGGCGCCGTCTGGAACGGGATCATCCTCGTCGTCATGGCGGCGATGCTCCTGCCGGTGCGGCGCTGGGGGCTGCTGTGGGAGCTCACGCGCGCCTTTGCCGTGCTGTGGGGCGTGCTGCTCCTCGCCGCGTGGGTAATGACCCTCATCCTCCACCGGCTGCGGGTGGAGGACGATCCGCCGTCGGACGCGTACCTCCTTTCCAACGCGGCGGTGGGGGTGGTGCTGCTGGTGATCTGGGGCGGATACACGGCGCTCCTCGTGCGCGAATCCGCCCGGGGCGCGCCGCTGTGGATGGACGTTCTGCTCTACATGGCGGGGGTGCTGGCGAGCCACGCCGCGTTCAGCGCCGTCTGCGCCGTCTACATCGGCTCGTTCTACCGATGGATCAACCTGGGGACGGCGGTGGGGGCGTTCGCGGTCTTTTCGATGTGGCCCCCGGCGGCGCGGGCGCTGTTCGGCTGGCTCACGTAGGCGGCGGATGATCATCATCCCCGCGAAACGATCCGGCCGACGCGTCCGTACGGCGGGGACATGAACGCTCTCGGCGGGTTTCACCTGATCTGCGCGCTGCTGGCACTGGCTTCCGGCGCGGCGGTGCTGCTGCGCAGGAAGGGCACGCGCCGCCACCGGCGCCTGGGCTGGATCTACGTGTGCAGCATGGTGGCGCTGAACGTCACGGCGCTGATGATCTACCGGCTGTTCGGCGGGTTCGGCCCGTTTCACGTGGGCTCGATCTTCAGCCTGGTGACGGTGGTGGCCGGCGCCGTCCCCGCCATCCGCCGCAAACCGGCCAACTGGGTGGAGCGCCACTACGCGTGGATGACGTGGTCGTACGTAGGCCTGTGCGCCGCCGCCGTCTCGGAGGTGGGAACGCGGACCCCCGGCCTGCAGTTCTGGTGGGGGGTGATGCTGGGCACCGCCGCGGTCTTCGGCGCCGGCGCCGTCCTCATCCGCCGGCATCGCGCCGCCGTCCTGGCGCCGTTCCGCCGCCGCGTCCGCCCCGCCGCGCCCGCCGCCGACTGATCGGCCGAATCCGCTTGCCCGGCCGGCGACCGACGCCATACGCTTACATCGCTGACCGCGACCGCATCCGTTCCGCTCCGAATCTCCTCTGCGTTCCATGAACATCCGTACCCGGATCCTGCGCGCCGCCGTGGCCGCCGGGTGCCTGCTGCTGCTCGCGCCCACGCTGGGGGCGCAGATCATCCCGGCGCACGACCGCGCGCGGGGACGCACCATGCTGCGGCAGGTGCGCGCGCAGATCGAGCAGCACTACTACGATCCCACCTTCAACGGGCTGGACCTGGACGCCCGCGAAGCGCACGCCGACTCCATCATTCAGCACGCCACGTCGCTGGGCGAGATGCTGGCCGCCATCGCGGCGCTCACCCGGGAGCTGGGAGATTCGCACACCTTCTTCATCCCCCCGTGGCAGACCGTAACCGCCAGCTACGGGTGGGACATGATGATCGTGGGCGATTCGGCGTTCGTCACCTTCGTGGCGGCGCGGAGCGACGCAGAGCGCCAGGGCGTGCGCGTGGGCGACCGGGTGCTGGCGGTGAACGGGCACGCCCCCACGCGGGCCAACCTGTGGTCCATGTTCTACGTGTTCCGCGCGCTCAGCCCGCAGCCGGGGCTGCGCGTGGTGATGCGCGCGCCCGGCGGCGAGCCCCGCCAGCTGGACCTGGCCGCCCGGGTGCGGCGGCGCTCCCGCATCATGGACCTTACCGGCGCCGGCGCCGGCCAGGACATCCACACCCTCATCCGCGAAGCGCAGAACGAGGCCGACGCGATGCGCCCGCGCTTTGCGCAGGTGGGCGACGTGCTGGTGTGGAAGCTGCCGACCTTTTTCGTCGACGACGAGCAGATCCGCGGCGGGCTGCGCCGCGCGCGCCGCGGCCGCGCGCTGGTGCTGGACCTGCGCGACAACGGCGGCGGCCCCATCGACAGGCTGCTTGCGCTGCTGGGCGGGCTGCGGCCGGACAGCGTGCTGGTAGGGATGGAGCGCGAGCGCACGGGCATGGCTCCGCTGATGGCGGCCGGCGGCGGCGCGGACGCGTTCACCGGCGAGGTGGTGGTGCTGGTGGACAGCCGCTCCGCCTCCGCGTCGGAGGTCATGGCGCGCGTCGTTCAGCTCACCGGGCGCGGCATGGTGATGGGCGACCGCACGTCGGGCGCGGTGTCGCGCGGACGGTTCGAGGTACTGGAGATGGGCGTGGACCGCGTGATGGTCTACGGCGTGATGGTGGGCGACGCGCAGCTGCTGATGGCGGACGGCGGCAACCTGGAGGGCGTGGGCGTGCTCCCCGACACCGTCATCCTCCCCACCGCCGTGCAGTTGGCCGCCGGCGACGATCCCGTGCTCGCCGAAGCACTCACTTTCCTCGGCGTCCCCACGGACCCCGCCGCCGCCGGCGCCCTGTTCCCGAAAGACTGATACCCAGTTCCAGAGCTTATTGTGCAGTGAAGAGGAGCGTTCCGCGGGCTCACGGATCGACGACCGGCTACGAGCATCCGCGAGAAGATTTCTCAGTCGGCGCCAAACTGTAGCCTGGAAGCGGGACTCCGCGCGGCGCCTCCTTCGAAATGACGGATTGCGGCGCGACTGCACAAATAATTTCGAAATTCGGTATGAGCTCCCGGCGCGATCCCTCCAACCGCGGGTGTGATCGATGAACGACGACCTGCCCGATCCCGACGGCCGCCGCTACGCCGACGACGAGACCGCCCTCATCCTCCGCCGCGCCGCGGAGTTGCAGGGCACCGCCCAGCCGCCCCATTCGCCCACGCTCCCGGACCTGCAGCAGATCGCGGACGAGGCCGGCATCGAGCCGCGCTACGTGCGCCAGGCCGCCGCGGAGCTCGCCGCGTCGTCGCGGGCCGGCGGGATGGCGGACAGCGCCACCGACCTCCGGCTGGAGCGCGTGCTCCCGGGCGAGATCCCGGTTTCCGCGTTTGATGCGCTGGTGGAGGCGATTCGCTCCGCGACGGGGATGGCCGGGCAGGCGACGGTGCTGGGCCGCGGCTTCACCTGGACCTCCGGTGTCCCCGGCCATCCCGCCCCGCCGCGCGCCATCACCATCACCGTGACGGCGGTGGATGGGCAGACGACCATCCGCGCGGCGGAGTCGCTGGCGGGCGTGGCATCGAACTATCTGGGCACCGGCGTGGCGTCGGCGCTGATCGGGAGCTTCGGCGCGGTGGCCGCGGCGGGCGGCGACCCGTCGCTGGGGGTGATCGCCGCGGCGGTGGCGTGGGCGGGCGGCTCGCTGGCCGCCGCGCGCCGCATGCACCAGCGCGCCGCCGCCCGTCACCGCGAGCACCTCGCCGAGCTGCTGCTGCGCGTCACCGACCGCTGCCAGGTGCTGATCGCCGCCCCCCGCGACCCCGGCTGAGAAGTGTTATTAAACCATCACAACCGTTGACTTCCTGAGGGGAGGCGCCGCACCACGACCTGCTTCCATGATGCAGCCTGGCGCCGACCGAAGGACCTCGCCGGCACAACCGCGGGGCCGGCTCCGACGCTCGACGGCTGGCCCCGCGGCGGCGGAGAGGACGTCCTTCGGTTGCGCGCGAACGGTTGCGTGGCATCAGAATGCGGGTGGCGCTCCCTCAGGAAGTCAACACTTCGGGTCAAGGGATTAGCGTCACCCTGCGAGAAAGCGCTACAGAACCCGGGGCGATTCAACCGCTTGCGTGCTCGGCCCGAATCAGACGCTCGTGGACGGTTTGGCGACGCTCCGCGAAGCGCCGGGGGCCGCTTCCCCGCGGGTCTCCGTCCGCCGGAAAAATCGGAGAAATGAAAAAATTCGTTGCACTATCGTACACCTCTCTATAACTGTTCGCTTCTGGTCTACTCAGCAGCGTCCGGAACCCGCGGAGGAACGAGATGCGCATCGGAGTGATCGACCTGCTCGGCAAGGAGCCGCCCAAGAACGGCTACTCGCGGTTCATGCGGATGAACAACGCCTCCATCATGCCGCAGGTAATCGCGGTGTGGTGCGAGGAAGAGGGGCACGAGGTCCACATGGCGTACTACTCCGGCTCGGAGCTCATCGCCGGCTCGGTGCCCGACGACGTGGACATCATGTTCATCACCGCGTTCTCGCAGGCCTCGCTGGTGGCGTACGCCATGAGCAACTACTACCGCCAGCGCGGCGTGATCACCGTGCTGGGCGGCCCGCACGCGCGGTCGTATCCCGAAGATGCACAGCAGTACTTCGACTACGTGGTGGGGATGTGCGACAAGGAGCTCCTGCGCGACATCCTGAACGATGCCGAGCAGCACCGCCCCATGGGCGAGTACGTGAGCGCCACCAAGCAGCCGCACATGCTCCCCGGGCTGCGCGAGCGGTGGAAGTTCCTGCGGCCGGCCATGGAAAAGGCCAGGATCCTGCGCCTGGTCCCCGTGATCGGCAGCCTGGGGTGCCCGTACAAGTGCAGCTTCTGCATCGACGCCGTCACGCCGTACGTGCCGCTGGACTACGACGTGATGAAGGACGACATGCGGTTCTTCAAAGAAGTGAACATGCCGCGCTCGTGCCTGGTGTGGCACGATCCCAACTTCGGCATCCGCTTCGACGAGTACCTGGACGCCATCGAAGACGCGGTGCCGCGCAAGAGCATTACCTTCTTTGCCGAGATGTCGCTGGCGCTGCTGAACGAAAAGAACCTCAAGCGCCTGCGCGACAACAACTTCAAGGGCATCGCCCCCGGCATCGAGTCGTGGTACGACATCGGCGACAAGTCGCGCATGCGCAACGTGAACGGCATGGAGAAGGTCAGGCGCGTGGCCGAGCAGGCCAACCTGGTCAACGAGTACATCCCGTACACGCAGTGCAACCTCATCTTCGGCCTCGACGCCGACGACGGGCCGGAGCCGTTCGAGCTCACCAAGCGCTTCATCGACCTGGCGCCGGGGGTGTACCCGCACCTGGCGCTGCTCTCCGCGTTCGGCCGCAACGCCGAGCTCAACCTGCAGTACCAGCGCGACGGGCGGGTGCTCCCCGTGCCCTTCCACTTCCTGGACCTGGTGCAGGCGATGAACGTAAAGCCCAGGAACTACGGGTGGGTGGAGTTCTACAAGCTGGTGTGCGAGACGTTCGACTACTGCTTCTCGTACAAGGCCATGGCGCGGCGCACGGCCAGGAACCCCAACCGGTGGCTGGGGATCGAGCAGTTCTTCCGCGGCTGGTCGTCGGAGCGCAACAACCGCATGGCGCACCACCTCAAGATGCTGCGCTGGCTGCAGGAAGACACCGAGATGCGCGACTTCTTCGACGGCAGGACGCCGGAGATCCCCTCGGTGATGAAGAACCAGATCCGCCAGCACCTGGGGCCGCTGTGGGAATGGCTGCCCGAGAACGCGCTGCACTACGATCCCAACGCGTACCTCAATTCGGGCACCACGCACCCGCTGCCCGTCGCGCTGGTGTGAGCGCCGCCGCATGAGCCCTGCGCGCGCCACGCTGCTGTGTACGCTCCTCGCGCTTCTGGTCCTCGTGACCGGGAGCGCGACCGCGTTCATCCCCATCGGCCGCGCCCCCCTGTCGGTGATCACCCCACCGCCGCCCGGCCAGCTCTACCATGGCGTCTACCCGGGCGGCCGCAACGTGGCGGAGCACGAGATCGGACCTCAGCACCTGCGCAGCTACGAGGATTCCGTCGGCGGGCACGCGGCGTGGGTCTACTTCAGCGAAGAGTGGCACGACGGCCTGCGCTTTCCCCGCGCCACGGCGGACTGGATCCGGGCGCAGGGACGCGTCCCCTTCATCCGCATGACGCCCCGGTCCCAGGCGGAGATGGAGCTGACCTGCGAATCCCCTTCGCTCGAGCCGGCCTACCCGCTCGCCGACATCCTGGGCACCCGGTTCGACGCCGAGCTGGGGCGCTGGATGGCCGATGCGCGGGACTTCGGGTGGCCGCTCCTCGTGGAGTTCGGGCCGGAGATGAACGGCTCGTGGTTTCCCTGGAGCGGCAAGTGGAACGGGGGCGGCACCACGAACGGGTACGGCGATCCGGCGCTGGCCGACGGGCCGGAGCGGTTCAGGGACAGCTTTCGCAAGCTGGTGCGGATCGCGGCGGACTCCGGAGCGACGAACATCACCTGGGTGTTCCACGCCGCCAGCGACGGCTGTCCCAACGAGCCGTGGAACCGGCTGGAGGACTACTACCCCGGCCCCGATTCCGTCGGCTGGCTGGCCGTGAGCGTGTACGGCCCGCAGGAGGCGGGGGACAACGACTACGTGCCCTTTCAGCAGAGGTTCACGCCCATCCACCAGCGGCTGGTGGCGATGGACAGCACCAAGCCCATCGTCGTCGCGGAGTTCGGGGCGAAGAAGGACGGCAGCGCGGGGACGATGCAGGCGCGCTGGGCCGCCGGCGCGCTGGACTACCTGCTCCGCAGCACGCCACCGGGGGTGATCGGGTTCTCGTGGTGGAACTCGGCGTTCTCCGACGGCGGGCGGCTGATCGACATGCGCGTCCAGTCCAGCCCTCCCCTGCGCGCCGTCATGCGCCAGGCGCTGCACGATCCGCGGGTGCTGCAGGACCCCATCATCGTGGCCACCCCGCCGTAATCGCGAATCCGGAAACAGGTGCCGATAAAACTCCGGCGGACGGTGTCATTCTGAGGGAGGCGCACACTCGGTCCTATCCGATTGCACCATCGCCCGTGCGCCGACCGAAGAATCTTTATGCTGGGCGCACGATCCCGGCGGCTACGTCGGCTTCGGCGCGAGAGGCCCTGCGCGTTTCCGATAAAGATTCTTCGGTCGGCGCACAGGGCCTGGGGCGTGAGGAGGGGTTTGCGGGGAGCGCCTCCCTCAGAATGACAGTGATCCCCGGACAAATTTTTTTGCGGAGTAGGTGCAACGCGAAGGGGACGCGGATGAAAGTCTCATCCGCGTCCCCATCATCTTTCATCCTCGCAGGCGCCGTTCTACCAGACCGGCTGCACCACGTAGAGGACCTCGACGCGGTCGTTGCGATCGGCGTCGTAGAACTCGGCCACCTCGTAGTCGCCGGAGCGTACGCGGAGGATGCGCGGGCCGGACGGCTCCTCGACCCAGTAGCCCGTCAGCGGCTGATCGTACCCCATCGAGACCGACTGCAGCGCCAGGCGCCCCAGCACGATGTCGCCCAGCACGCCCAGCAGGCCGCCGCGGTCCAGGCGCGTGCGGGTGTCGGGGCTGCGGAAGATGATGTCGCCGATGCTGCCGCGGCTCCAGATGGTCCCCGCGCGGCTCCCCAGCCCGAAGCCCTTGTCCAGGCACCACTGGCGGCCCCAGACGGGGTGGCCCGCGCCGCTGCGGCAGAAGTCGGGCGCGTTGGGGCGCGCGTACTGGTCGCCCAGCCGGCGCATGGGCCAGCCGCCCAGCTCGCCGGCGCGGCGGTCGTCCATGTCGAACAGCACGTCGCCGCGGCGGTTGAGGATGCGCACGCGGTCGTTGTCGCTGCGCACGTCGAACGCGTTGGCCGGCAGCCCGCGTGCGTGTCCGCGCGCGATGGCGCCCACCGCCATCCGTTCGCTGGCGCGCGCGCTGTTCGCCAGCCTGCGCTGCGCCTCCGGCAACGCGGCGAGGCGCGACTGCACGTCGCTGGCGCTCAGCCGCCCGCGGCTGCGAACGCTCGGCAGCCGATCGCCGCCCGAGTTGCCGCGCCCACTCGCATTCGCGGAGTTGCCCGAGGCGGACGTGCGATCATCCGAACGCGCGCTGCCATTTCCCCCCGAATTGCCGCGCGACTCGCGCGCGTCGCTGGACGAGCGGCTGCGGCCGTTGTCGTCGGAGCGTGCGGATGCGCTGTTCCCGCCGGAACGCCCGCTGCCCTGCCCGGACGAACGCGCGGAAGACCCGTTCCCCTGCCCGCCCTGCGACGGACGCGCGTTGCCGCCACCGTTGGAGCGTCCGCGGTTCTCGCGCGCCTGGCTGCCACCCTGGCCCCCGCCCTGCCCGCCTCCGTGGGCCGCGGACCCACCGCCCTGGCCGTGTCCGCCGTGCGCCTCCTGCCCACCGCCGCCACCCTGGCCGTCCCCGTGGCCGCCGCCCTTGCCCTGGTGCGGCACGCCCAGCGCCGCATCCGCCGCCATCGCGCGATCATCGGCGGCGGTCGCCGCCCGGGCTGGCTGTGCCGCGGCGGCGCTCAGCGCAGCCAAGGCCAGCATCGAAAGCAATCTGCTCATCCCATCATCTCCGGTCCGTGTGTCCAACTGTCGGCGGCCGCAGGCGCAAGGAGCCTGCCGTGGCCGCCGGTACAGGCTAGACGACGCACCACACAACTCGTCATCCATCATCGATTTACCAATGCAGGCGAGGCGGCTCCCTTGATCCGGAGCCGCCCCGCCATCGTGCATCGTCCAGCCGCGTCGCCAGCCGCGATTCCGGCGCGGGCTGCCGCGTCCGCCCTCCAGCAGCCCGACGCTAGATTCTTCGGCCCTGCGACCACCTACGCGATCGGATGGTTCGGAGTCGCCGGGCCTCAGAATGACAGGCCTGGGTGCGGGCCGTCACCCGTTCACCCGTTCACCCGTTCACCCGTTCACCTGTTCACCTGTTCACCCGTTCACCCGTTCACCCGTTCACCCGTTCACCCGTTCACCCGTTCACCCGTTCACCCTCACACCCTCACACCCTCACACCCTCACACCCTCACACCCTCACACCCTCACACCCGTTCACCAGCGGCAGCGTCACCGCCGCCTCCAGCCCGCCGCCCTCCACCGAGTTCAGCTCCAGCGCGCCGGCGTCGCCGTACAGATGATGCAGGCGGCTGCGGATGTTGCGCAGGCCCACGCCGGCACCGCCGCCGTCGCCGGGGGCGCGCATC
>DASTVC010000451.1:0-4642 GCA_035759295.1 Longimicrobium sp.
CGGGCGCTGGCTCTCCGCGGACTCGCTACAGGCGCTGCGCGCGTCTGTCGTGGCCGCGCTGGACCCGGAAGTGGAACTGGTGCGGGTGATGGAGGCCGATGGGCTGGATGCGGCGCTGGGGTGGCTGGCCCGGTCGCCGGCTCCATCCCTTCGCCCCCGTGCGCTCAACGAGCTGGCGTATCAGCTGTGGAAGCTGGAGGACCGGCTGCCGGACGCCATCCGCGTCCTCGAGGCGAACGTCCGCCTGCATCCGGAGTGGGGGCCCGGCCGCGAGTCGCTGATGGAGGCGCGCGCGGCGGCGGGGGTCAGGTGACCCATGACCTTTCCGGACCATCACTGTAGACTGCTCCGCACGTGCGAAGGGATGCACGATCACGACAGTTCCTCCACAAGGAGCATCTCATGAAGAAGCTGACGCTGAAGATGGACGACCTGAAGGTGGATTCGTTCGAGACGGCGCAGGTGCGCGCCGCCGGCGGAACCGTGCACGCCAACGCCGCGGTCTCGGGCGTAAGCTGCCGCTGGTCGGATTGCTGGACCTGCGGCATCTGGTGCCCGGAGACCACCAATCCCGAGAACACCGCCCCGTGCCAGTGCCAGATCAACGACACCGAGGCGCCCTACTGTTGAGGCGCGGATCCTCCTGAAGCACGCCGGCCGGCTCCAACTCGGGGCCGGCCGGCGATTTCTTTTCGGCAGGATGGGCAAGAATGGCCTCATACCGAATTCGCAAAAGGACTGCGTTTAGAAGACCGCTGTCATTCTGAAGGGAGGCGCCGCGCAAAACCGTCTTTACGCTCCATCGCCTGTGCGCCGACCGAAGAATCTTTATCGGGAACGGGCGGGCCTTTCGCGCCGAGGCCGACGTAGCCGACAGGGCTGTGCGCCCATCGTAGAGATTCTTCGGTCGGCGCACAGGCGATGGTGCGACTGGGCAGTCCGGAGCGCGCGCCTCTCTCAGAATGACACCGTCCGCTTTATCGGTGCTCTATTTCCGGATTGCCATACAGAGTGGGTTGAGAGCGCCGCCTCTGTCAGGAAGTCAACGGTTTTCCGCTGGGTTTCAGGTGTGGCGATCCTGTGCCCGATTTGGAATATCGACCGTCCATCTTGCCTCGAGCGCTGCCGCGCCGCATCACTTCTGCATCCACCGGTTCACCCCAGACTCCGCTCCTCCCGCGAGGCTACGATGCGGCACGCTGCCCTCCTCATCCTCTGCTCCACGCTGACAGCCTGCGCGCACGCAGGCGGCATTGCACTGCAGCCGCATCGTAGCGTGGACCTGACGCACGCGTTTGGCGCGCGGACGCTGTACTGGCCCACGGCCACCAGCGGCTTCGCGCTCGAGCGCCAGAGCTACGGCACCACGCCGGGCGGCTGGTTCTACGCCTCCAATGCGTTCTGCGCGCCGGAGCACGGCGGCACGCACCTGGACGCGCCCATCCACTTTTCCGAGCGCGGACAGACGGCGGACCAGGTGCCGCTGGACCGGATGGTGGCGCCCGCGGTGGTGATCGACGTGCGCGACCGCACCGCGTCGGACCCGGACTACCGGCTGACGGCGGCGGACGTGACGGCGTGGGAGGGGCGCCACGGCCGCATCGCGGCGGGGACCATCGTGCTGCTGAACACGGGGTGGGGCGCGCGCTACCCGGACCGCAAGCGCTACTTCGGCGACGACACGCCGGGCGACGTCTCGAAGCTGCACTTTCCCAGCTACGGCGAGGATGCGGCGCGGGTGCTGGTGCAGGAGCGTGGCGTCGCGGCGCTGGGCGTGGACGCGGCCTCTATCGACTACGGCCAGTCGACTGACTTTCGCGTGCACCGCGTGGCGGCGGAAGCGAACGTGCTGGGGCTGGAGAACCTGGCCAACCTGGACCAGCTTCCCCCTCGCGGCGCGCTGGTGATCGCGCTGCCGATGAAGATCGAGGGTGGCTCGGGCGGTCCGCTGCGGGCGATCGCGCTGCTGCCGCGGTAGGAGGGAATAGGGAATAGGGAATAGGGAATAGGGAATAGGGGACAGCTCAGCGCAGCAGGGTCTCGATGATGGCGGCGCCGCGCTCCGCCGCGCCGAGGTTCGCGCGGACGTAGGCAAGCGCGGCGTCGCCGGCGGCGCGACGGCGGGCGGGATCGGTGAGCAGCGGGGCGAGGCGTGCGTCAATCGCATCGTCTGACAGCTCGAAGGCGCCGCCGGCGGCGATGAGCTCGGCGGCTTCACGGGCGTTGGCGTGCCGCGGGCCGAAGAGCACGGGCACGCCGAACGCGGCGGGCTCCAGCACGGAGTGCAGCCCCGCGGTGCCCCATCCACCGCCCACGTACGCCACGTCCGCCAGCGCGTACAGGTCCCCCAGCACGCCGACCCGATCCACCAGCACCGTCCCGCCCGGCGCCGCGCCTGCTTCGATCTCGGAAAGCCGATGGATGTCGGCGAATCCGGCGTCCGCGAGCAGTTCGGTCGATCGGGCCAGGTGCGCGGGCGTGGGCTCGTGCGGGACCAGGATCAGGCGGAGAGGATGATCCGCCGTCCGCAGCCGGGCGAGCGCGGGGATCAGCCGCTCCTCATCCGCCGGCCAAGTGGATCCGGCGACGAGCGTCACGCCATCGACGCCGGCGAACGGGCGCAGCAGAGGGGAGTCGCGGTCCGCGGCGGCGGCGCGCGCCCACACCTGGTCGAAGCGCGCGTCGCCCATCACCGTCCGCCGCTCCGCCACCACGCCCAGCGCGCCGAAGCGGACCGCGTCGTCGGCGGAAATGGCGGCGACGGCGTCCAGGCGGCGGTACGCGGGGGCCAGCAGGGCGCGCGCCGGGCCGCGCAGGCGGCTGGACGCGGCGGGAAGGGTGCCGCTGAGCATCGCCAGGCGCACGCCGCGCCTCTTTGCCTCGCGGGTGAGGACGGGCCAAACGTCCGTCTTGGAGAACGCGAGGACGGACGGGCGCAGCGCGTCGAGCGCGCGGCTCACGTCCGACGGCAGGTCCAGCGGCAGGTAATCGGCGAAGTCTGCCCGGACGGTGCGCGCGAAGGCCTCGGCGGAGGGGGAAAAGAAGGTGTAGGCGACCTGCGCGTCCGGCCGGCGCGCGCGGAACGCATCGACCACGGCGCGCGCCTGTAGTCCCTCGCCCACGCTGGGCGCGTGGAACCACACCAGCGGACGCGCGGGGTCGCGATTCGCGCGCGCCCACGCCTCCATGCGCTCCAGCACCCCCGCCCGCCCGCGGATGCCGCGCGCAAGCTTGCCGTCCCCGCGCGCGGCCAGGGGGAGCAGCGGGCGCGCGGCGTGGAGCGCGAGGGTGTAAAGGCGTTCGGGGATGGACATGGCGGAAAGGTAGGGCGGGGGCGGAAGGCGCGACAATGGGCCCTCACCCGGCTCGTTCCTCGCCTGCCCTCTCCCACAAACTGCGTGGGAGAGGGCGATAGACTCCGATTACGGTGGTTTGCCGGGAGTTTTCCCGCCGACGAGCGGCAGAAGCAAAGCGGGGGTGGCCGTGGTGGCCGCCCCCGCGCTGCCTTCCCGGCGTCCTCGAATCAGACCGGGCCGCTGCCGCCGACGTTGCCGAAGCCGCCGGTGCCGGTGCCGCCGCGATAGTCGGTCCCGGACAGCTCGCCGGGCGACGTCGTCCCCGCCGCGCCGGTGCCGGCGCGATAGCCGGGCTCGGCGTAGCCTTCGCCGTCGCTGCCCAGGTAGCCGCTGGTGGAGTACGTGGGGCCGCCCTCGCGATAGGGCATGCCGCCCGCGTAGCCGCCCGTGAGGGTGGCATCGGCGTCGTACTCCACGTCGTCGTGCACGTCGAGGGTGGCGGGCTCGACGTCCACCACCGCCACGAATTCCGCCTCGTGCTCCTGGCGCAGTTGCTGGGTGACCAGGTAGACCAGGCCGGCGGCGACGGTCCCGCCCGCCAGCAGGCGGCCCAGCGGCAGGCTGCGCTCGCGCCCGCGGCGCGGGCGGGTCTCGGCGTACTCCGGCGCCTCGGGGGCCCGCGGCACGTGCTCGGCGAACAGCTCGATCATCCCGCGGTTGAAGTGCTTCAGGTCCTTGGGACTGCGGCTGCTGACCCAGTTGCGGTCGCGGACCAGCGGTTCGTCGTGGTACACGGCGCCCGCGTTGCGCACGTCGTCGCGAATGCCCGGCCAGCAGGTGAGGTTGCGGCGTACCACCAGCCCCGCCGAGATCAGCAGCCACGGCCCGTGGCAGATGACGGCGATGGGCTTGCCCGCCCGGTCGAAGGCGCGCACGAAGTCCAGCGCCTGTTCGTCCTGCCGCAGCGTGTCGGGGCCGATGAGCCCGCCGGGAAGCAGCAGCGCGTCGTAGTCCTCGGCGTCCGCGGTCTTGAGGGTGCGGTCCACGCGCACCTTGCGGCCCGGGAACAGGTGGTTCACGGTGCGCAGCCGTCCGGGATGCACTGATACGATCTCCACCTCTGCCCCGTGGTCTTCCAGCGCCTCGACGGGTGAGGTGATCTCCACCTGCTCGGCCCCGTCCGCCGCGAGCACCGCCACCCGCAGCCCGGTCAGATCAACATGATGCATGGCATCCTCTCCGTGGTTCTCGGCCTCCGCGCGCCGGGCTTCTCGGGCCGGCGCAGGGTCGGGCGGTGGTGCAAGAGGCTTGCCGGGGGGAGGGTGGGGGGGGTGACAAGGTGAAGG
>DASTVC010000452.1:0-7676 GCA_035759295.1 Longimicrobium sp.
CTGTGACGCACTGGTGCGCCTCTTCACACCCGGCGACGAGCCGCGGCTGATCGCCGTCGTTCCACGCGGAGCGCGGCTGGTGGTGCACGCCCCGGAAACCGCAACGGTTTTGGCGGGGGCCCTCACCCCGGAGAACACCGCGTGCGACGGCGGTGTGCGCGAGCCGCGCGTGCGGCGGCGGGAGCCAACACCCGCCGCGGAACAGGCCGCCCGCCGCTGAACGGCCGTCCGTGGCCCGTCAGCGCGCTGCATCCGCCCGCAAATCCTCGCGGAAGAAGGGCCATGCGTCGCGCAGGTACAGGCCGAACGGAATCCACCAGATGAAGTCGTTGGTCACGCAGAGGATGATCGTCTGCCAGGGCCAGCGGCCGGCCGCGATCAGCACCATCAGGCCGATGGGGCCCAGCACCTTGCCCGCCAGCCCCACCGCGGCCAGCAGCCAGCCGCGCTCCGGCACCCGCGCCACCTCGAGATAAAGCAGGCCGTACAGCCCGATGACCATCGCCAGGCACGCGAAGATCTCGGGGTGGTTCAGCGCCGGCATCCCCGCCGCGCGAAAGAGCCACTGCGGATCGAGCGACGAGTAGATCCCCCACGCGATATTGTAGATGCCCGCCAGCACGAACATCCGCCGGTGCAGCGTGCGGCGCGGCAGCGTGAGAACGGCGGGTGGCTGCATGTCGATTTCGCGGATCCGAAGTTTGGGAAGCGGGAGCGAATCGCCCCGTCGCCGCGGTCGCGCACTGGTCGATGTCGAGCGCAGTCCGCGCAGGCGGCCTTCGTGCCGTTCAAGCCGCGGTTTCAACCGCCGGGACGGAGCCGGCCACCGTGCGCCCGGCCGCGGCTCCCGCTTCCCCCGTTCCCTTCCCTATTCCCCACCCTCCCTGTAACCTGTCCCCCTCGCAACGAAACGCAACCACACGCCCATACGCATGCCCTGGATCGACAGCATTACCTTCGACGAGCGCGGCCTGGTACCCGTCGTCGCGCAGGACGCGCGCACGGGCGAGGTGCTCATGCTGGCGTGGGCCAACCGCGAGGCGCTGCAGCGCACCCGCGACACCGGCCGCGCCCATTACTGGAGCCGTTCGCGCGGCGCGCTGTGGATGAAGGGCGAGAGCAGCGGCCACGCGCAGCAGGTGGTGGACGTGCGCATCGATTGCGACGCGGACGCCGTGCTGTACCGCGTGCGGCAGACGGGCCCCGCGTGCCACACGGGCGAGCGCAGCTGCTTCTATCGTCTTGGAGAGGATGATCTGCCGGAGGCGGACGATCCGCGCCCCATGCTGGCGCGGCTGGAGGAGATCATCGCGAACCGCGAGCGCGACCGGCCGGAGGGGTCGTACACCACCTACCTGTTCGCGCAGGGGCCCGACAAGATCCTCAAGAAGCTGGGCGAGGAGACGGCGGAGACCATCATCGCCGCGAAGAACCAGGACAACGCGGAGTTGCGTTCCGAATCCGCCGACCTGCTGTTCCACCTGATGGTGCTGTGGCGCGCCCGCGGCCTGGATGCGGACGAGGTGTGGGGCGAGCTGGAACGCCGCTTCGGCGCCGCGCCGCGGGCAGGATCCACCGAAGCCCGCCCCAGCCGAGCGGCGGACGGAAGCTGAGGAAACGGCCGTACCAGGCTCAAGTGTCAAGAACGAGTGCCCAGTGCCCGCGGATCCGGGTACTGGGCACTCGAGCTTTGATCCTTGAACCTGCCGTTAATCCGCCCGTCCCACCAGCGCCGGCAACGGCACTTCGCGGTCTTCCATGGGCGTCTGGCGGCGCACCTCGCGGCGGGCACGCTCCTCGGGCGTGGCGCCGGCGGCGTCGGGGCGCAGGTACGACGCCTCGCCGCGCTTGAAGGCGGCGTCCAGGATCATTTCCGCCTCGCCGGGATCGCACCAGCCGCCGGTGAGCGGCTCGTCCCAGTCCACCCGCGTGCCGGTGGGGCTGTACGGCTGCATCCAGTACATCCGCGTCCCCGTGCGGTCGCGCGCCTCGGCGATCAGCACCGTGCGGCTCCCCTTCCCGTCCGCGTCCATCTCCGCCTCCATCGCCAGCATCAGGCAGTCCGGCTTTCGGGTCTGCGCGTACTTGGCGATGGTGCCCGACAGGATCTCCGGCGGTACGCTCCCCAGCCCGTCGGGGACCGGGATGGCGACGGTGCGGAACTCCGGCGTCGCGTGCCCTGGCTTTTCGTGGACGCTGCGCAGGCGCGGCGGGATGTCCGCCCCCTCCAGCGCCGCGCGTCCAATGTCCCCCCTCACCTCATCCAGAAACCGTGTGGCCATGCCGAGCGTGCGCTCGATCTGCTGCATCCTGCTGCGCGCCACAGTACCACTCCCTCCGGTTTGCGAACCACTTTTGCGGCCGGTCGGTAGCGCCATCCGCGCTCCCGCGACCGCGGAACCGGCACCTGCGGCACCATGCAAGGTGAGCGCCAATAGACAAACATTGAGCAGCGGACACCCATTCACCCCCCGTATCCGCCCGATCTGCCCACATCCTTCCAGAACCTCAGCATTTACAAGCAGATACAAAGATTCCCGCCGAGCGATCACGCCAAGCGCATGGCGGTGAGAATCGGCGCGTAAGTACCGACCGGCATCCATGCCCGATCCCATGCAAAAGCGTCCCGCCAAGGTATCGGCGGGACGCGCGGGGGATTCCAGTGCCACGCATCGAAATCGCAGAAATCGACCGAATCAATCTTTCGCCGCTTCGCGGATGGCGCGCAGGTGGCGCGGCCACACGGCGGTGGCGTAGCGGAAGAAGTTCGCCCGCTCGTCGGGCAGCTCCGCGAGGAACGCCCAGGCCGGCAGCGAGCCCTTGCGCGTGTTGCAGGCGTGGCAGGCGGTTACGAGGTTGCCCTCGGAGTTGTCGCCCCCGCGCATCCGCGGCTGCACGTGGTCCAGCGAGAGCTGCTCGCCGGGAAACGGCTGCCCGCAGTACACGCATCGGTACTCGTCGCGCGCAAACACCCGCTCGCGCAGCGACCGGTCCTCAGGATGGATCATCGTTCGCTTTCAGCCGGTACTTGCCGCAGGCTCGTTCACTTTGTATGCTTTATCCACTAAACGTTTACACAGTCTACGCGAGGGCTCGACATGCGACAGGAGGATTCATCGTGGACCCGTTTGGCCGCCAGGTGTATCACAGAAGGGAGACACGGACACAGACAGCGGACGTGGCACGGATGCAGGAGGAGTCAGGCGAGATCTGGGGTACGTACAACCGCGATGCCATGGGCGGGCGTACCCCGTATGCATCCGTCGACGCGTACCATGGGCCGCTACCCTCGGGCCAGCGCGGGATCGAATTCGAAACCGACGTGCCACCGGACCGCTACAGCCCGCCGCACCTCGCACGCTGGACAGGACCCCGCGACGGCGTAACAATTGAAGGCGACTACGCGAAGATCCGCGTCAGGGTAAGGCGCAACACGCAGAGGGATTGACCATGCACGGCAGATACCAGCAGGTCCAGCCGGAACCGTGGCCGAGCGGATACGGCGAGGTCATCGCCCTGATCGAATCCTCGCCCGAGTGGCTTTCGACGCAGTACGGCCTGTCCTTCTTCGAGGGGACCGACAACCTCGATGACTACCGCGCCGCCGCCGTTCAGCTGGCGTCCGGGCGCAGGATCGGCATTCTGCGGCACGCCGGCGCACCGTACCAGGGGGTCGAGGTACACGCGGATGCTCACGATGACGTCCACGACGCCGTCCAGGAGCTGCTCCAGGCGCTGGAGCTTCCGGAGGATGTGGTGACCTGGATGCGCGAGGCCGTCGTGGTACCGGAACCGGCGTCGGTCCAGGTACATTGAGCCTTGTCCCGGCAAAAAGCCCCGCGGAACACGTTCCGCGGGGCTTGTCGTTTCGACCCGGGCTGGATCCCTTCCCTACCCCCGATGCACCTCGTAGCCGGCCTGGGTCAGGCTCTTCACGATCTCGCCCACGTGCGCGCGGCCGCGGGTTTCCAGGGTAAGGTCGATCTCCGCGTCCGTCACCCACAGGTCCGCCATGGAGCGGTTGTGGTCCAGCTTCTGGATGTTCGCGCCCACCTCCCCCAGCAGCGTGGTGAGCGCCGCCAGCGCGCCGGGCCGGTCCTTTACCCGCACCGTCATGTGCGCGCGGCGGCCGTCCTGCACCAGCCCGCGCTCGATGATGCGCGACATCAGCGTCACGTCGATGTTGCCGCCGCTCAGCACCATCACCACGTTCTTCCCCTCCACCCCTGCCACGTGCCCGCCGCACACCGCCGCCACCGTCGTGGCGCACGCCGCCTCGGCCACCGTCTTTTCCCGCTCCAGCAGCAGCAGCACCCCGGCCGCGATCTCCTCCTCGCTCACCGTCACCAGCTCGTCCACGTAGCGCTCGATGTAGGGAAAGGTCACCTCGCCGATCTTTCGCACCGCGATGCCGTCCGCGATGGTCTCCGCGGAAGGGATGACGATGGGGTGCCCCGCCTCGCGCGCCCGCAGCGCCGCCGGCAGCGCCGAAGACTCCACCCCCACGATGCGCACCTCCGGCCGCATCTCCTTGATGGCCAATGCGATGCCGGAGATGATGCCGCCGCCGCCCACGCCGCACACCACTACCTCCAGCTCCGGCACCTGCTCCAGCAGCTCCAGCCCGATCGTCCCCTGCCCCGCGATGATGGCGGGGTCGTCGAACGGGGGGATGAGCGTCTGCCCCTCCTGCGCCTGGATGCGCAGCGCCTCTGCCATCGCCTCGTCGTAGACGGAGCCGTGAAGAACGACACGCGCGCCGTACCGCCGGGTCGCCGAGACTTTCACCAGCGGCGTGCGCTGCGGCATCACGATGGTGGCGGGAATGCCCAGCCGCGACGCGTGGTAGGCCACGCCCTGCGCGTGGTTGCCGGCGCTGGCCGCGATCACGCCCCGCACGCGCTCGCCTTCCGGGATCAGCAGCATGCGGTTCAGCGCGCCGCGCTCCTTGAAGCTGCCGGTGCGCTGCAGGTTCTCGAACTTGAACCAGGCCTGCCCCCCGAACATCTCGCCGAAGGTCTCCGACGGCGTGCAGGGGGTAAGCACCACGTGACCCTCGATGCGGGCGCGGGCGTCGAGAACGTCCTGAAGGGTGACCATGCGATGGGGTGCCGCCGTTTACGGGCTTTGTGGACAGAATGGTTGCCAGACCGGACCCAATGTGATAACCTCCCGTCGCGGCGGGGGCAAGCGGACCTCCCGTAGCGCTCCCGATGGGCCGAACCGAGAGAATGCCGCCGCCGTGACGCCCGACCACTCCTTGCTTGCCGCGCTGGCGGACGCACTCGCCAGCCGCGGGGCCGAGGAGCCGGCGCGCGATCCCGGCCTTCCGCGCGCCGCCGTGGCCGTGCTGCTGCGCCCCGGCACCGAGGGGCTGGAGCTGCTGCTCATCCGCCGCGCCGAGCGCGAGGGCGACCCCTGGAGCGGCCACGTCGCGCTCCCCGGCGGCCGCGAGCAGGCCGAAGACCCGGGCCCGGCCGACACCGCCGCGCGCGAGACGCACGAAGAGGTGGGGATCGACGTCCACGCCGGCGGGCGGCTGCTGGGGGCGCTGGAGCCGGTGTGGCCGCAGTCCGCGCGCGCCCCGGGCATCGTGGTTCGCCCCTTCGTCTTCGCCGTCCCCGCGGACGCGGAGGCCGTGCCCAACCACGAGGTGGACGCCGCCGTGTGGATTCCGCTCCACGAGCTGATGGGCCCCGGCGCCGTCACCGAGCACCTGTTCGAGATCGAAGGCGTGGAGCCGATGCGCTTTCCGGCCTTTGGCGCGCGCGGATACGTGGTATGGGGCCTCACCCACCGCATCCTGACCACGTTCCTGGACGTGTACGGACGGGTTGTGGATGGATGATGATTCGTGGATGACGCACCGACGTCGAATAAGACCCTCGGCACCGTAGTGATCCGCCGAGCCCGGACCAGGAGCGAATGAATTCGCCGCTGGAAAGGCGCAAAGTCCGCCTTCGCGGACTGTAAGGCGAGTGCGGCGCGCGGTGGGAGCCACACGGTTCGGTTGCGGACGCGCAGGAGCCTGGAACGCCGCAAACGCCCTGGCCGCCGAGTCCACGCAGGTGGACTTCGTGTAGTTGTTGCCGCGAATTCATTCGCCCCGGCAAGGCCGACGGTACGTACCCGAATCAGCGCATCCACAACGCCCCGCCCACATGCCGCACGAGCCGATCACACTGAAGCTTACGACCCGCCAGGCCCAGGCGCTGCACGCGCTGGCGGCGCTGGAAGACCTGCCGCCGGAGGTGTACGCGGCGGAGGTCCTGGCCAAGCACCTGTACCACGCCTACACCCCCGACGTGCAGCGCGCCCTCGAAGCGCGCGGCCAGGCGCCGCAACCCTGATCGCATCCCGGAACCGATCAATGGACGACCATTCCTTTACGTTCCTCAAGAACCTGCTCGACGTCGCCGCGCCCTCTGGGTTCGAGACGCCCGCCGCCCGCGTCTGGCGCGCCGAGGCCGAGACGTTCGCCGCGGACGTGGACGTGGACGTCGCAGGCAACTCGTACGCGAGCGTGGGCACCGAGGGCGGGCCGCGCATCATGCTGGCCGGCCACGTGGACGAGATCGGGCTGATGGTCACCCACGTGGATGACGACGGGATGCTGTACGTGGACGGCATCGGCGGATGGGACCCTCAGGTGCTGGTGGGCCAGCGCATCCGCTTCCTTACCCGCAAGGGAGACATTCTCGGCGTGGTGGGGAAGAAGCCCATTCACCTGATCAAGGCGGACGAGAAGGACAAGGCGGTCAAGATCATCGACCTGTGGGTGGACATCGGCGCAAAGGATGCCGCGGACGCCATCGCGCGCGGTGTGCGCGTGGGCGACCCCGGCGTGGTGGACACGCAGATGGTGGAGCTGGGCAACCGGCTCATCGCCAGCCGCGCGGTGGACAACCGCGTGGGCGCGTACGTGGTGCTGGAGGTGCTGCGCACGCTCTCGCAGGGCGAGGCGCCCGCCGCGCGGGTGACCGCCGTGGCCACCACGCAGGAGGAGATCGGCTACACCGGCGGCGGCGCGCGCCCCTCCGCGTTCCGCCTGGACCCGCGCATCGCCATCGCCGTGGACCTGACCTTCGCTACCGACGCGCCGGGGGTGGAGAAGAAGCAGCAGGGCGACCACAAGATCGGCAGCGGGCCCGTGCTTTCGCGCGGGTCGGCCATCCACCCGCTGATGTTCGAGCGCATGGCGGAGACGGCGGAGCGCGAGGGCATTCCCTACACCATCCAGGCGAGCCCCCGCCAGACCTCCACCGACGCCGACGCCATCTTCCTGCAGCGGCACGGTGTGGCCACGTCCGTCATCTCCGTCCCCAACCGCTACATGCACTCGCCCAACGAGGTCGTCTCGCTGGATGACGTCGACGCCACGGTCGCGCTGATCGCCGCCTTCTGCCGCGGCATCCGCGACGAGGACGACTTCATTCCGCGGTGAGGTGTGAAGGCGTAAGGGTGTGAGGGTGAGATGGGTGTCGAAATAGTGAGAGCCCGCTTCCGGCGAGGAGGCGGGCTTCCGTTTCTTTTGCGCCTCGCGCCAGAAGCGTGTCATTCCGAGGCCCGGCCGCGCAGACCCGGCCCCTCGCGCCACAGGTCGCAGGGGCCGACGAATCTACTCTCGGCATGCTCGTGGGCAGACGCGGCAGCCCGCGTGGAGGGCAGCGGACACC
>DASTVC010000453.1:0-2961 GCA_035759295.1 Longimicrobium sp.
ACTCGTCCGCGCCCACCGAGACCTTTCCCAACCGCTCGTTCATCCACGCGGGCACGTCGTCCGGCTACGTGTACAACTCGTGGGGCAGCCTGCTGGACCTGGACAAGGGCGTCCTCATCAACCACACGCCCACCGTCTACAACGTGCTGCAGGGCGCGGGCGTGCCGTGGCGCATCTACCACGGCGGGCCGCTCTTTCTGTGCGGCGCGCTGGTGACGCAGGAAAAGCTGTGGGACCTGGCGTTCAGCGACCGCTTTGCCAACATGTGGCAGTTCTACGCCGACGCCGCCACGGGGCAGCTTCCCGCCTACTCGTTCATCGAGCCCTGCTTCATCAACAGCCGCGAGTACGGACCCGAGAACGACATGCACCCCAGCTACTTTCCCACCCTGCTGGACATGGGGATGGGGATCAGCAACGTGCTGCAGGGCGAGGTGCTGCTGTATCAGATCTACGAGGCGCTGCGCAACAGCCCGGCGTGGGACCGCACGCTGCTGGTGATCACCTTCGACGAGCACGGCGGATGCTTCGACCACGTGGCGCCGCCCAACACCGTTTCGCCGGACGGCGTGGTGGTGCCGCGCGACCGGCCCGGCGGCAGCGGGTTCGACTTCGAGCGGCTGGGGGTGCGGGTACCGGGGATCCTGGTGTCGCCGTGGATCGAGGAAGGATCCGTCTTTCACACCCACCTGGACCACACCAGCGTAATCCGCAGCGTCTTCGAGTGCTTCGGGGTGTGCGGCCCCGATGGCGGGCCGGCGACGCTGCTGAATCGCGAGGCGCAGGCGAACTCGCTTTCCGGCGCGCTGAACCGGACGGAACCGCGCACGGACCGGCCCGTCATCCACCCGCGCCCGCTGCCGCCCTTCCAGCCGCACGCCGCGGACGAACGGATGGGCCACTTCCAGTTGTCGCTGGTGCGCGCGGCGCACACCCACGCCGGCTACCAGTCCACGCGGCACCCCTCGCTGCACGGCCTGGCCGAGCTGCTGCACGGCGCGGTGGACCGCATCGATACGCGCCAGGACGCCGTCTCCCACTTCCGCGACGCCGAGGAGCACCTTCGCAAGCGGCCCTGATCCGGCTCGCCGCACCAGACAGGATCGGGCGCGGAGCAGGAAAGACGAGGACGCAGAGGAGAATCTCCCCTGCGTCCTCGCGTCATTGCGGTGCGTTCAAGAACCGCCGTTCACGAACGCCGCGCGGTCAGTGGCTGCGCACGGATCGGGCGACCAGGCCCAGCCCGCCGGCCAGCAGCGCCAGCATCATCAGCGTGTTGAACAGGCTGGTGGGCTGAAAGTAGATGTTCATGTTGGCGATGATCCCGGCCAGGATGATCACCGCGCCCACCACCACCAGCATCCATCCAAAGAACGACCGGCCGTTGAAGAAGATCATCCCGATCCCCAGCAGCAGCGGGATAAGCGTGAGGCCGAACGAGTTCTGCCCCCAGAAGTGCCAGAACCCCGTGGTCACGGTAACGCGGTCGGTGAGCAGGTACGCGCCGGCGCACGCCAGCGCCACGCCGATCACGAACTCCAGCATGCCGCCGGGGGTGCCGCCCGCGCCGCGAGTGGTGCTGCTTTCTTCCACGGGAGAGCTCCTGACAGGGAGGGAATGGTAGGTGGGCCGCGCACAAGTATCCGCCGGCCCGCCGCGCCGCGCAAGCGTGTGGAGGCAAGTCGTTTCTCCACCACACCTTCCACGGTTCGCGGGATGCTGATACGGATGCCACGCCGCAATGTTTCGGCGGCGGCGGAGGATGCGGAGTCGAAGATTCCCCTACACGGGTATCCGCCCCGTCCCCGCCCTGGCCATCCCCCGCTCCGCTAGACTCCAACCGTGATCCCGGCACGCCATTCGGCGCCGGGCAGACGCGTGGACGGAAGGCGGTGCGGCATGCTTGCGATGACGACGATGCCCGGAGGAATGCGGTGGACGCTGATGGCCGCGGCGATGCTCCTGGTCGGCGTGACGCCGGCGCGGGCGCAGCAGGGGGCGCTCCCCTTTGCCGCCGGCGAGACCTGCGTGTACCGCGGCAGCAACGTGCTGGGGCGCATCGGCACGGGGACGATGGCGGTGGAGGCGGCGGATGCGGGCACGGTGCTGCTGCGCTTCGATTTTCGCGGCCGCGTGGGCCCTGCGGGGATCGAGGACCGCAGCCGCTCGTGGTTCGACACGGCGGCCCGGGGCTCGCGGCGCTTCACCAAGCACGAGCGCTCCCCCGTGGCCACGCGCGACGAGGACGTGCGGATGGACGCCGCCACGCGCCGCTGGTCCGCCGCGGCAGGCGGTGGCGGCGCCATGAACACCGACGCGCCGCTGGACGAGCTCTCGTTCCTCTACTACGTCCGCACGCTGCGCCTGGCGCCGGGCGAGACATACTCCCTGGCGCGCCACTACGACGCCACGCGCAACCCGGTGCGGGTGCGCGTTGTGGGCCGCGAGACCACGGACGTCCCCGCCGGCCGCTTCCGCACCGTCCACGTGGAGATGCGCGTGCACGACCCCGTCCGCTACCACGGCGAGGGCGTCATCCACCTGCACTTTACGGATGATGCGCGGCGCCTTCTGGTCCGCATGGAGTCGAACATCCCCCGCGCCGGGCGGATGGTGCTCTCGCTGGAGTCCGGCACAGGCGGCTGCGGGACGGCGGGCGCGCGGCAGGTGGATTGAGGTGAAGGGGTGATGGGGTGAACGGGTGAACGGGTGAACGGGTGAACGGGGATATCGTCCGCGTCCTCGGCATCGTCTCGCCGCCACCACGGGTTGAAGCCCGTGGCTAGAAATGCCATAAGCCCCGTCTCGGCCCGTTACACTCGCCGAACGGGGCTTCACCTTCTCGTGTTCGGACCGGCCGGCGCGACGCTCGGACCCGGCCCCACGGGAGCGGGTGAAGCCCCGCCGGGCGAGCTCCGCGAGCCCAGGGCGGGGCTTATGGCCGTCGTAGCCGGAGGCTTC
>DASTVC010000454.1:0-9389 GCA_035759295.1 Longimicrobium sp.
AGCGGGTCCCAGAGAAAGTCGTTCCAGTCAAACCCCTGCAGCCACCCTTCCGCTCCCGCGCCTTCGTCCGTGGAGATGACCGAGATCCCACCGCCGGCCCATCCCTTGGCGACGTTCGCGACCAGCCGGGTTCGGGTCAGGTCGACCAGCTGCGCATTTCTGGTTGCCACCCCTCCACCACCAGCCTTTTTCTCCGTCCCATCGGTATTGTGCGTCTCGTCGTCCGCCTGGGACGAGTTTCCTTGGAGCAGGCAGTCGCGCAGGATCAGGGTGCTTCCAAACGTGGTTCGAATGCCGCCGCCGTTCGCGTATGCCTGGTTGTACAGGACTTCCGTGCTCCGCAGGATGACCCTCGAAGCGCAGGTGACGTAGATTCCCCCACCATCGTCGCTGGCGACGTTCGCCTCGATCGTGCTTCGGCAGATACGGATGTACTTCAGCCGGCCCCGCGCCAGGTCGAGCGGGTTGAAAGTCAGCGACAATATCGGGAAGGGTGGCACCGCGAGGATGGCGCCGAGTGCGATCATGTTCTCCACTCTCGTGACGCACGTCTGAATGCCGATGCCGCCCCCGTCGTGCCGAGGATTTACGCCCCCCAGATAGGGGCCGTTCGCCTGCACGACGGTGTCGACGATGGTGGGCCAGCCGTATCCGAAGATGCCGATCCCATTCCCCCGGCTGTTGGCGAGATTGAATTTGACCAGGCACCCCAGGATCGCTGGAGAGGAGTGGTAGACCGCGATCCCGCCGCCGAATCCCTCCCCGAAATACCCGCCGCCTCGCGCCTCGCAGTTGCTCACGACGCAACTGGAGATGACGACGTTGCTGGAGTGTTCCACCAGGATGCCGCCACCGTCCTGGCGGCCGCCGGTCGCCAGTCCGTCGTCGATGATCAATTTGCCCACGAAGGCAATGCCGCTGTTGACGTTCGTAAGCGTGATCGGGCGGTGCGAGGCGGCGCTGCTCTTCTGCCCGTTGAAGGTCGGGTAGTCCGGGAAGGGGGTGTCGGCGGAGTCCCGGCCGGTGCTGGTGAGGTTGAGGGGCCGGTCGATGACGACTTCGTCTTCGTAGGTGGACGTGTCAACGATGAGGATGGTGTCGCCGTGGTCGGCGTTCGCCACCAGGTCCTGGACGGCGTGCGTGCCGCCTCCACTCACGGTCTTCAGGATCCCGGTCCCTGAAGGCGGGCCGCTGGTGTCCGTCAATCCGGGAGGGAGGGTGCTCCCCTCCATCCAGCCCATCTCTTCCCAGAGAGCAAACAGGTAGGACGGGTTGTAGAAGAGCGTGGGGGGAGGATCGACCGTGTCCGCCATGCGGAGCTCGGTGTAGAAGGGAGCTCCCCCGCCGCTCGGGGCACAGGTCCCGACCGGTTCACCTGGCGCCACGAACAACCCACCCGGAAGCTGGTTCGCCATCCAGAGGTCCGCCAGCTGATCCTCGACGGACGCGGTGCTGGCAAACACGAACTGTGGATTCTGTTTCCGGAGCAGCTTGATCGATGTCTTCACCTGCGCCTGGTTGCTCAGCGCCGCCAGCGCGGCCTGCCGGGCTCCGCCCGCGTCGATGTTCCCGTAGATGAAGTACACCGGCTGGGGATACCAGTCAGGGAGCATGCCCGACAGGCGCGTCGACGTGATTCCCAGGGCGTCGCCACGCACCAGGACGACTCGTCCCGGAAGGTTGCTGCCGCCGGGCAGGAACGAGATCGAACCCTGGGTAATCGCGTCCAGCCGGAGGTTGGAAGCGCTCGAAGTCTCCAGGCGCATGCAGGTGCGGAACTGCCAGGCCCCACCCCCGGCGGGATCCGCGTCGTACGGCCCGAACGGATGGACGGTTGCCTGACTCGCCGATGGCAGCGGCGGGTAATACTGCAGCAGCCCGGCGTTTTCGAAGCTCTCCTTCAGGAAGTCGAACGGTAGGTCTTCTGGCACGATATCCTCTCTTATGCCGGGCCGAGCTGCCGCTCGTCGAACGTGTCGGACAGGTTGCCGGCATCGCTCTCGACCTGAATGCGGTAGACGCTGACGGCTGCCGGATCAGCCGCCATGTCGTAGGCGCCGTACACCCAGACCTTCTTGACCCCGTCGTAGCCGGTGGGATCGAGCCATCCCGAAGCCTGTTCCCATGTCGGGCGCGTAGCTTCCCGCCGCTGCAGGAGCGCGGCGCCACGCTCCGCCGTTTCCCAGCGCAGCGCCACGACCCGTTGCCACGCCGCGCCCTGGGGCGGCTCCTCCGAAATCGGGTGCTCAGTGCGGTGCTCGTCCCGGTATACCCATTCGAGACGGCTCCAGGCCGGCGGCGGCGGCGGCGTATGATCGAAGGCCCGAGTGCCGACGGCGGCTGAAGGTGCGGACACGTTTCCGGCTGTGTCCGTCGCGGTGATGCGGTAATAGAAGGTGCTCTTCGCGGGCACCGGCGTGTCGTCCCACACCACCTCTGCGGGCCGAGTGGCGGGGTCGCCGGGCGGAACCGGCTCCGTGTGCACCAGTTCCATCAGCCGGACGTCGCGCGTGGACTCCTCGCGTCCGGTGCGGTAGACGCGATACTCGGCCAGGTCCGGCTCGCGGTTGGAGGCCCACCTGAGCGTGATCAGCCGGTCGCCGCCGAGGACCTTGGTGAGCACCGGAGCGCGCGGCGGCACCACGTTGGGCAGGTACACGGGCGGGGTGGGGGGCCCCAGCGGGCCGAGGTTGTGAGCCTCGTCCACCAGGGCGGCGCGGTAGAAGTAGCGGTTGGTGCCGCGCCCATCGAGCGTGTCCACGTACGCCCGCAGGCTCGAGTCGATCACCAGTTCGTCCGCGTTGTCGGGGCCGCGGCGGTTGGCGTTGGCGGCGTCGCCGGGCTTCAGCGGGTGGAGGGTGAGTTGCACGAACGCGCCCTCGTTGCCCGGCAGCCCCGCCAGCACGCGCAGCGCTGCGTCGGAGAGCTTGCCGTAGTACGCCTTCGCCTTCTTCGCCGCGAGCGCGACAGCCTCGGGATCGGCTTCGGCGTCGGCGGGGAGGGTGTTCAGGTGGTTCAGCTCGCTGGCGACCTGCTGGCGGCCGGCCTGGTTCCAGCCGGGCGGGAAGAGATCGGGTTGCGAGGCATTCAGCGCCGCGGCGGGGCGCCGCGCCCAGTCCGCCTGGAAGAGCGCGTCGTCCATCGCCCGGAAGACGTGCAGCGCCAGGTGCGGCTCCGGCTTCCAGCGGTAGGTGAAGAAGGAGCGGTCGTGGTAGTCGGCGGGCGAGGCGTAGTAGCGCGCGTCGTTCATGAGCGCCGCGGGGGCGGCGGGAAGGGCGCGCCACACGCGGTAGATCTTCGCCGGCGGCCCCACGCTCCCCTCGTTGCCGGGGCGGCCGCCCCAGTCGCCACCGGTGCGCGCGTCGGCCGTGTGCAGCTTGCCGTCCGCGGCGCTCACCCCCACGTGGGCGTAGACCACCGGCTCCGCCAGCGACGCGTCCAGCGGAATGGACGCAGGGTTCGGCGCGGTAGAGGGTGGAATGAAGACCTCGTAGATCCGGTCGCCGCTCTGCGGATCGACCTGCACGTTGCTCGCGTAGCCCACGGCGAAGCAGCGGTCCTGCCACTTCACCGGCTGGTCGCGGTCGTCGGGCGGGAGGGCGCCGGGATGGTAGTAGATGCGGAACTCCGCCGTGTCCGGCGCCTGCCGCTGGTGCGCCCGCGTCCATCTCCAGCGCACCCGCAGCCCCACCACCGACGGGCCAACGCCGGCGAACCAGGCCTGGTAGGCGCCGTCTTTCTGCAGATACGGATCGAGCGGATCCAGCGCGTACGCTTCCACCCCCGTGGGCATGGGCGGGGCGACGCGGTCCAGCAGCCGCAGCTGCGCGGGCGGGCCGGCGGCGCTGTGGCGGCCGAAGAGGTCGATGCCGCTCACCTGGTAACGGTACCAGCCGTCCGGCAGGTTGCGGTCGATGTAGTGCAGCGGGTCCGCCGGCCAACCGGGCGGGCGCTGCGGTACCGCCCCTTTGGGGAGCCGGGGGTCAGTCGCCATCACCGGCTTCGGCTTGCCGTTCGAGGGCACCTTCGTGACCAGGGCGGGCATACCGCCGGGGGCGGGTGTGGCCGCGTTCCCCAGGCCGACGCGCCAGACCAGGTACATCACCGCGCGGTCGGGGAGCAGCGCGCCGGCGGCGTCTCGCCCCAGCTCCCAGCGCAGGCCGGCGGTGTTGCTGTGCTGCGGCAGGGCGCCGTGCACGTCGGGGAAGCTCCCACCGCCGGGGAGCTCGTACGCCTGCAGCGCGCCGGGCGGCGGCAGCGTCGGCGCCGGGGCCGCGCGCTGGTTGAAGACGATCCAGCCGTCGAGCTGCGCGAAGCCGGACAACTTGAGGACCGCCAGCACCGTGGCCGCGCTGCGCTGGCCGATGCCCGTGTGGTCGGCCACCACCAGGTAGTCGTACGGGACGTTCGCCACGGCGGTGCGGTCTACCCAGTACAGTCCGGCGAGCTGCGCCAGCGCCGGGTGCAGGGCGCCCAGCAGCACCATGTCCAGGAGGTGGAACTTGCTGAGCTGCGGCGCGGGAGGATCGGATCCGGTCGACGCTGGCGGGGGGGCGCTGAAAACTCGGTCCGCCATCGGCGCGCCGGCCGGCCCGCCCTCGACCAGCTCCACCAGCTGCTGGTGCAGCTCCGCGAAGCTGGCCCCGCTCCACTCCGCCGGCAGAGCGTAGCGCACACGCTGCGTCAGGAGCGACGCCGGCGAGGCGGCGGAACAGGGGTAGTCGGGGTGCGACACCGGCAGCCCCATGGGATTCGGGAATCCGCGCAGCGGCTCCCACCCCTGCGTGGCGTCCTGCGCCACCGGCACGTAGCACAGATCCAGCAGCGCCGCAGGGCCGGGGCCGATCGCCACCGCGGTGATGGCATCGCCCGCTAGGCTGGCGGAGACGATCTGCCCGGCCGCCCCGGATACGGTGACGGTGCGCACCGGCGTGGACCCGCTGAACGCCGTCATGGAAACCCGGTTTCCCTCGCCGGAGCGGCCGAGGCAGATCCGGTGCAGGAACGCGGTGTTGCGCAGCGTCCGGATCTCGATCCGGACGATGTTGTCGCCGGTGATCTGGATGGTTTCGGGCTGGTTCGCGGGGTTCCTGGTGGAAGCGGACGCGACCTTCTGGTTACCGGCGTTGAATGCCTCGAACTTGGCGGCGGTGAGCGTGCGCGTGACCAGCAGCTCCACGCTGCTGCACGAAGCGGGGAGGTTGATGATGAGCCCGTAGCCGCACGCCAGCCCCACGAGCTGCCCCGAGGTGGTGGCGATCGCGTCGAACCGCGTCTGCGCGGGGAGCTGGTTGCCGTCGCCCTTCACCGTGAAGGTCAGTGCCCCCAGCGCCAGCGGGTTCGGGCGAAACACGCTGGCGTCGGGCGTGGGACCCGCGAGCTGGTCCGGACCGCCCGGGAATGAGACGATCGTCTCCGCGTCCAGGCAGGCCGCGCGAAAGCCGATGCGCAGGTCCACCCGCCGCGCCAGCTCGCCTTCCGGCAGGTCGAAGCGGAGGACGGCGCGGCCGTCGAGCGCGAACTCGGCCCGCGCGCCCGGTGCGAACTCCTCGGTGAGCACGAGGTTGGTGTCGCTGCTGAGCCGGCCGATGACGGTATGGTGCTCGCGCTCGTCCAGGGTGCCCTTCTTCAACCCGCCGGTGACGCTGCTCAGGCACCAGGGGATCCCGACGCGGGCGGGGCGCCGGAAGAGGTGGAAGCCGTGCCAGGGAAAACCCAGGTCGCGGGCGAACCCCCAGCGCAGGTGGATTCCGTCCGGCAGCGTGGGCTGATAGGGGTTGGGCGGCTGATCACCGAGCACGCCCAGGCCGATCATGGCGAGATTGTCCGATTGCAAGCTCACTGACACCGCTTGATCAAAAAGTGGGGTTGTTCCTTTGCGGACCGAATGGAATCGAGCGGTCGAGCGGCGAAGTCCTGATGCTTTTGTCGAAAATTATTACCCCATCCACTGCTGAGTCCACGCGCAGGGTCTTCGCCACAAGGTAATGTCAGATCCAGAAAACGCCACAACCTTTTCTGGCGATCCGGGCGTCCACCGCGGGATAATTCCGATAAACTCTTTACCCGCCTGACGATGACGCACCGCCGGTCGCGGCCGCGGCGCCACGCGCCGTTTCGACCGCCTCCTGCAGCTCGGTCGTCAGTGCGCGGGCCTCCAACGCGGAAAGCACATCCGACTCAGAGGAGGACATGGCCACGCTCTCCCTGCCGACGCTGCTGCGCGCGGCCAGGAAGCCGAAGGCACAGGGATTCACGCTGCTGCGCGACGTCCTTCGCAAGCGGCGGGCACGCGCCGCCGAGCGCGAACGGCGGCCGGGAACTACACACGTCCGCATCGCCGCAGACCCGCTTCCAGCAGGATTGGACCCGCGTCCCGAGCAGCCGGACCCGGGTCCGCCCACCGAGCCTACGTCCCCCGTCCGGTGGGAACGGTACTTCACCGATCGTGGCATCCGGGTCGAAACGCTGGTCCCGGCACGGGAGCTCTCACCCCGCCAGGCGACGACGGCCGCCGTCCGGATGATCCCGGCGCTCGCCGCGCTATCGGCCCGCGCGCGCGGCGCGGAGGCACCCGGCCCGCTGTCCCTGAGCAATGAATGCGGCACGCTGATCTACCTGCCCGCGGTCCTCACGCCGGACCAGACCGCGGCGCTTGCCGCCTTGCATACGGCCCTGAACCTGTAGCCCTGATCTACCGGTATCGCGGGCGCCGCGGCCCCCGCGCCTCGTTCACCCGGCCCGCGTCCGTGATCTCCGCTCACACCCGGACCCTTTCCATGCGTGCCACGGTCTCCTTCGAGACCGCGGCACGCGTTGCACCCGCACAACCCGAACCCCGCCGAGGAGGGAAGAACCGGGGGGGGCGATCCACTGCCTTCGCCACCCCCACGGGATACCGCCGATGCAAGAGCCACGGTACGTCCGGACGCCCGGGGGCGTCCGGTACCGCGACACCCGGGGCCGCCTAGGCCCGACGCTCCAGGATGGCCTCGCGCTGATGTACGACCGCGTCGAAGGGACGGTGATGCGCCACGGAGACACCGCCTCCGTCGATGCCTACTACCGCAGGT
The DNA here is from genome assembly GCA_035759295.1 of Longimicrobium sp. GTDB lineage: Bacteria > Gemmatimonadota > Gemmatimonadetes > Longimicrobiales > Longimicrobiaceae > Longimicrobium. Next base: position 7,074 of record DASTVC010000454.1, read on the forward strand.
TCACCGATGAGCTGGCCCGCACGACACTGACCGCCGATCTCGTCATGCTCGTGCTCGACCTGGACAAGCTCTCCCCCGCCCTGCTCGACGAGGCCAACCGCGCGATCCAGACCTCCGGTTATCTCGCCGAGCACGCCGACCGCCTCGGCGCCCCGCGCGCCGAGTGACAGACCCTGTGCGCGGCCGCGCAGGCCGGGCACGTCCACCCACCTCCAGATCGGCCCATGCCCACGACCTTGACCGGCGAAATCGCCTCCTCACCGCGCTTCGCCCACCGCGACGATGAAGTACACGCCATGCTGGTGCTCGCCGGCGACGACGGGCAGCGCTACGCGCTGTTCTACGCGGGCCAGGCGATGCGGCTCACCCGGCGCATGTTCCCCGGGGCCCGTGTCCGCATCACCGGGTCCCTCCGCGAGGCGTCCGCCGCCTCCGGGCTGGCGGCGGAGATACACCCGATGGATACCGCCTTCGACGACCTGCTGCCATCCGTCCCGGTAGACGCGGAGCGTCCGATGTGGACGCTCTACTGGGGGCTCGAAGACATCGCCCGGGCCCTGCCTGATGAGCAGAGGGACGCCCACGCGCAGCTCGATGAGATGCGGCATCGCATCGTCTCCGGGTTCGTCGGCGTGGACAGCCTCTCCGCGGCTTCGCTCGCACAGATCCTCGGCGCCTGCGCGAAGGCCCTGGCACCGGCAGAGGGAAGAACCTGAAGGGGAGCAGCAGCGATCCACGCCGCTGCGGCGTCCATCCCGACGCGTCCCCGCCCACAGCACCGATCATCGCCATGAACACGATCCCGAGCGCCATCACCGCGGCCGAGCGTGCGCAGCCCGCCCGGTCCGGAGCCATCAATCCGGCGGAGCCCGGGTCGGCCGCCGCCATGTTCGACCTCCATCCGGGCCGCAAGCACCCGGCCGAAATGGTCGTCGCCGCGCTCCTGCGCGGCCGGGCCGTCGATCTGCCGGACGGCCACTCGTACCGGCTCGGGAGCGGCCTGACGCTGGGCCGCGTCGGCATCGGCCCGGAGGACGGCGATGGATTCGTCCTCACCCACGACCTGCCGGTGGGCGACTTCCTCCGTCTTTGCGCGGAGCTGTCGTTCAACGACCTGTTCCTCATCGGCTGCGACAGTGCGCTGGCGCAGGACACGGTGGAGCGGCGGCGCGCACGGGCGCGGCTCCGAGCGCGGGACAACGGGCAGCGGGCGCCCGCCGGCACCTGAAGAAGGGAAGAACCGGCTGGGGCAGGGGCCGGGCCAGCGATACACCGACGGCTCCGCCGTGACCACCCGGGCCGGGCGACCGGCCCCGGACACCCCGCCGTCGAGTCCCGAGGAGCCGATGAGCACGAGCGACCGGCCGAGCCCGTACCAGATCAGCGTGTTGAGAGGCGCCGGGTGCCGCGTGCGCCCGCGCGACTACGGCAGCGCCAAGCGGCGGATCGACGGGCTGCCGCCGAGCGAAAACCAGGTGGCGCTGCTGACCGAGCTCGGCCTGGAGATCCCGGAGACACGGACTGCCGCGTCCGAGGCGATCACCGCCTACGAGCTGGAGCACCCCGAGTGGGCGCGCGCAAGGCGCGCGGAGCGCACCGCGAAGGGCCGCGCGACGCTGATCGAGCGGCGCAACGCCGGCGCGGTGCCTCAGTTCAACGAGACGCTGCTGCGGTACCACGCGGCCGGCGTGAAGCGGTTCGGCGCGCTCGCGGCATCCCCGAGCGCGCTTTCGTACCTGCGAGCCCTGGCGCTCCAGCTGCCGCGCGACAGCGCGGAGCGGCTCGCCGAGTTCAAGGCGCTGGATGAAGGCCTCTCGGCGCAGGAAGCCGGCACGCGCATCGACGCACTGAAGGCACGGCCGAAAGGCTAAAGTCGCCACACCCCCTCCCTTCGCCGCCTGCGGGCGGCGTCCCTCCGGGAAGCGGGCCCCAGAGAAGAGAACGAACGGTCGAGGGTCGGGGCGAACAGCCCTGAGATCCGCCGCGCCCATCGGTTCCGGGTGCGGCCGAGAGCCCGGTGCGTCCTGAAGAAAAAGGGAAGAACCGGGTGGGACGGGAGGAGGGGCCAGGAGGGTCTCCCCACCGAGACCAGCGGCAACGCGGCCGTTGGAAACCACCAAGGCGAGACGCCGAGGAGATCGAGCGATGAGCTACCAGAACGCCGGAGCGCAGAAGCAGTTCCCGTCGCAGTACCAGGTGAAGGAGATCGGGTCGCGGGGGATCCCGGTGCCGCCCTCGTACGACGAGGCGCAGGCGCTGCTGGACAGCTTCGAGCCCACCCCGGCGCAGCAGAAGCGCATGGACGAGCTGGGGCTG
>DASTVC010000455.1:0-18913 GCA_035759295.1 Longimicrobium sp.
AGACCGCCGCGGTGGGGCCGCTGTGCACGGTGGGCGAGGACGCGGAGATCGGCGCGGGATCGATGCTGCACGCCGGGGTGCACGTGTACCGCGGGGTGCGCATCGGCCAGCGGGTGACCGTGCATGCGGGGACGGTGATCGGAGCCGACGGCTACGGGTACGAGCGCGACGAGGCCGGGCGGCTGGTGCGCTTTCCGCATGTGGGCTCGGTGCTGATCGAGGACGACGTGGAGATCGGGGCCAACGCCTGCATCGACCGGGGCACGCTGGGCGACACCGCCATCCGCACGGGCGCCCGTGTCGACAACCTGGTGCACATCGCCCACAACGTGGAGGTGGGGAGGAACGCCGCGGTCATCGCGCTGGCGATGGTGGGCGGCGGCACGCGGATCGGGAGCGAGGCCTGGGTGGCGCCGGGGGCCGTGCTCCGCGACCGGATCGCCGTGGGCGACGGGGCGGTGGTGGGGCTGGGGGCGGTGGTCACACGCGACGTGCCCGCGGGCGCCACCGTGCTGGGCAACCCCGCGCGAGGCCAGGAGGAGACCCGCGCGCTCCAGCAGGCGCTGCGCCGGCTTACGCAGGGCTGACCCGCGCGGCCCGGACATTACGCCGCCCCCGCGGCCCTCGCCATCCGGGCGCGGGCGGCGGGACGGCGACACGCTGCAACGAAAACCACGCATGAACCGACTCGCCGTCGCGCCCCATCCACCGACCGCCCCCGCCGGCGCGGGCGCGGCCATCCGGCTTACGGTGCCCTCCATCGACGAGGACGACCTGCGCGCCGTGGCCGAGGTGCTGGCCAGCGGGTACCTGGTGCAGGGCCCGCGCGTGGCCCGGTTCGAGGCCGAGGTGGCGGCGTACGTGGGGACGGAGCACGCCGTCGCCGTGGCCAACTGCACGGCGGCGCTGCACCTGGCGCTGCTGGCGCTGGACGTGGGCCCCGGAGACCGGGTGGCGGTGACCACCTATTCGTGGCCCGCCACCGCCAACGTGATCGCGCTCTGCGGCGCGGAGCCGGTGTTCGTGGACGTGGACCCGGCGACCGGCAACCTGGACCCGGCGCTGCTGGAGCGGGCGCTGGCCGCGGCGCCGGTGAAAGCGATCCTCCCCGTGCACGCCTTCGGGGGGATGGCCGACATGCCGCGCATCCTGGAGATCGCGGGGCGCTACGGGGTGCCGGTGGTGGAGGACGCGGCGTGCGCGCTGGGGACCACGCTCGACGGGCGGCAGGCGGGGTCGTGGGGAGTGATGGGGTGCTTCAGCTTTCACCCCCGCAAGGCCATCACCACGGGCGAGGGCGGCCTGATCACCACCGACGACGCGACGCTGGCGCGGCGGCTGCGCATGCTGCGCAACCACGGGCAGGACCCCGACGCCGCGGCGCCGGACTTCGTGATCCCGGGCTACAACCTGCGGCTGACGGAGTTCCAGGCGGCGCTGGGGAGCGCGCAGATGCGCAAGCTGGACCGGCTGGTGGAGAGCCGGCGCGCCCAGGCCGCGGAGTACGGCCGGCTGCTGGCGGGCTCGCCCGTCTCGCCGCCGGGCGCCCTTCCCGGGTCGCGCCACGTGTACCAGTCGTACGCGGCGCTGCTGCCGGCCGAGGCGGCGCCGCGGCGCGCGGAGATCATCGCCGCGCTGCGCGAGCGGGGGATCGAGACCACCATCGGTACCTACCACATGCCGATGACCACGTACTTCCGCACCCGCGGCGGCCACGCCGCGGGCGACTTTCCCGCGACGGACAGCCTGGCGTCGCGCGCCATCAGCCTGCCGCTGTACGAGGGGCTCACCGCCGCGCAGCAGTCGCAGGTGGTGGACGGGCTGCTGGCGCTGCTCTGAGCGGGCCGGGGGGAGCGGCGGGAACGGCCGGCGGCGGGCCGCGCCGGCATCATCATGGACTCGCATCGGGCACTTCGTGATACGGTACGTTCGCCAGCTCGCCTCGGAGAGCGTGATCTACGGCCTCTCCACCGTGGTGGGCCGGCTGCTGTTCATCTTCCTGGTGCCGATCTACACCCGGGTGTTCTCTCCCGAGGAGTACGGGGAGATGAGCCTGGTGCTGGTCGCCATGACGCTGGTGACGCTGCTGGCGACGCTGGCGCTGGACAACTCGGCCCACCGCTGGTTCTGGGACACGGAGGCGGACGAGGACCGCAGGCGCACCATCGCCTCGTGGGCGTGGTGCCAGGTGGGAACGAGCGTGGCCTTCGCGCTGGCCATCAGCGCGGCGGCGCACCCGCTGGCGCGCCTGCTGATGGGGCGCGCGGGCGCGGCGCCGTACCTGGTGCTGGCGGCGTGGGCGGTGCCGCTCACCGCGTGGAGCACCGTGGTGACCAACTGGCTGCGCATGCGGCGGCGCCCCTGGGCGGTGGTGGGGTTTACCCTGGCCACCACCGTGGCCAGCATCGCCACCACCGTGCTCCTGGTGGTGGTGCTGCACCGCGGGCTGCGGGGGGTGTTCGAGGCGCAACTGCTGTCGATGGGCGCGGCGGCGGCGGTGTCGCTGTACCTGCTGGGCGACTGGGTGCACCCACGGCACTTCGCGGGGGCGCGGCTGCGCGAGATGCTGGTGTTCGCCCTGCCGCTGATCCCGGCGGCGGTGGCGTTCTGGATCAACGGGATGGGCGACCGCTACTTCGTGCAGCACTACGTCACCACGGCCGAGGTGGGGCTGTTCCAGGTGGGGTACGCCATCTCGGCGGTGGTGGCGCTGGGGACCACGGCGTTCCAGCAGGCGTGGGGGCCGTTCGCGCTCAGCATTCACCGCGACGCAGGCGCAAGGCCGTTCTACGCGCAGGCGCTGCTGCTGTACCTGTGGATCGGCCTGCTGGGCGCGGCCGCCGTCTCCGTGTTCTCACCGGAGATCCTGCGGCTGTTCACCACCCCGGCCTACCTGGGGGCGTGGACGGTGGTGCCGTTCCTGGCCTTCAGCTACGTGATGTCGGGGCTGGCGTACATCGCGGGGCTGGGGCCGTCGCTGGCCAAGCGCACCGCGCCGACCGCGGTGGCGGTGGGGGTGGCCTCGGTGCTGAACCTGGCCCTGAACTTCGTCCTCACGCCGCGCTACGGAAAGGAAGGCTCGGCGCTCGCCACGCTGCTGTCGCAGGCGGTGGTGCCGCTGTACCTGTTCCGCAGCTCGCAGCGCATGTACCCCATCCCCTACCGCTTCGGGGCCGCCGCGGCGCTGGTCGCCGCGGCGGCGGGGATCGCCGGGCTGGGGCTGGCGCTGGGCGGCGACGACCCCTGGCGTGCGGTGCCGCTCAAGCTGGCGGTGCTGGCGCTGTTCGTCCCCCTGCTGTTCGCCCTGGGCATCGTGACCCCCGGCGGCATCCGCCGCCTGCGCGCGGCGCGCCCCGCGGTGGACGCGTGACGGGAGCGGCGGGGGCGGCGCGCGGGGACGGGATCCCTCTCCCCGGGATTGCGGGTGCGAGCGCGGGCGAGCCGCTCTCTCCGTGCGGCGCGGCGCGATGAAGAAGGGGGCGCGCAGGGGACCCGGCCGGGTGATGCTGGGGCTCACCGAGGTGGCGGGCTACTACGCGGGGCTGCAGACCGCGCTGCGGAAGCTGGGGGTGGACGCCACGCTGGTGACGGCGCAGGACCACCCGTTCAAGTACGGTGGAGAGGCCGACAACGCGCTGCTGCGGGTGAAGCGCGCCCTGGTGCGGCGGCTGGAGGAGCTGGCGGCGGAGCGGGCGGGCACGGCGCGGCGGCTGCCGGCGAAGCTGGCCAACCGCGGGGTGGACCTGCTCCTGCTGGCGTGGGCCGCCACCCGCTTCGACACCTTCGTCTTCGGGTTCGGCACCACCTTTACGGGGCGGCCGCAGTGGGAGCTGCCGCTGCTGCGCGCGTTGGGAAAGCGGGTGGTATGCGTCTTTCACGGCTCCGACGCGCGGCCGCCCTACCTGGACGGGGCGGTGATGGCGACCGGTGGTGGCCGGACCATTGCCGACTGCGTCCGGGCCAGCCGGACGGTCCGGTCGCTGGTGGCCCACGTCGACGCGCACGCCCACGCGGTGGTGAACAACCCGCTCTCCGGGCACTTTCACCAGCGCCCCTGCGTGAGCTGGTACGCGCTGGGCCTTTCGTCTCTTCCGGCCGACGCGCGAAAAGCGGCGGCCGCGGGGGAGGAGCGGCCCGCCGGAGCGCCGGTGCGGGTGCTGCACTCGCCCTCGCACCCGGAGGCCAAGGGCACGCCCCTCATCCGCGGCGCGGTGGAGAACCTGCGGGCGCGCGGGCTCGCCATCGAGCTGGTGGAGCTCCTGGGCCGCCCCAACGCCGAGGTGGTGGCGGAGCTGGAGCGCTGCGACTTCGTGGTGGACCAGGCGTACAGCGACACCCCGATGGCCACCTTTGCGGCCGAGGCGGCACGGCGGGGAAAGCCGGCCGTGGTGGGCGGATACGGCGCGGACGCCTTTCGGCAGTTCATCCCGCCCCGCTCCATGCCTCCGTCGGAGTACTGCCGCCCGGAAGAGATGGAGGCCGCCATCGAGCGGCTGGCGACGGACGCGGCGTACCGTCTGCAGCTGGGCGCGCGGGCGCGGGCGTTCGTGGCGCGGCGCTGGTCCACGGAGCGGGTCGCGCGCCGCCTGCTCCGGGTGATGGAGGGGCGCATTCCGCGGGCGTGGCTCTTCGATCCGGCACAGATCCGCTACGTGCACGGCGGGGGATTGCCCGAAGCGCGTGCGCGCACGCTGGTGCGCGAGGTGGTGGCGCTGGGCGGCCCCGCCGCCCTGCAGCTGGACGACAAGCCGGCGCTGCGCGAGCGGCTGCTGGCGTTCGCGCGCGGCGCCGCCCCGGAGTGAAGCTTGCCGGGCGGCCTCGCCGGCACGATCATGGTGCCCGCCGCGCCGAGGACCACGCGCCCGGCCCGGGCGGGTCCCGGGCGCCGGACGAAGGATCCCTCCACGGGACGAGTGGAGCGGCGGGGAGTTCCCGCCGCGGCGGCTCCCCGAAGACCGAACGCCGGCCCCCGAGGTGGGGACGACCGGCCGCAACCTGAACGGATTACAGGGATTACGTGAGCGACATCCTGGAGTACTGGAACCAGAAGGCCGAGCGGATGGGCACCGACCCGGCGGCCACCATGAAGGACGTCATCCTCCGGGAGATGGAGATCCGGTCCATCGGCGACCGGCTGCGCCAGGACGACACGCTTCTGGACGTGGGCGCCGGCAACGGCTACGCGGCGGTGCAGTGGTCGGGGCGCTGCCGCAGCGTCACCGCGCTGGACTACAGCCCCGGGATGGTGCAGCAGGCCACCAAGGCGGTCGCCGACGCGGGCGTGCGCAACGTGGAGGTGCGGCAGGGGAACGTGCTGGGCCTGTCGGAGCTGGCCGGCCGCTACTCCGCGGCGTCGGCGGTGCGGGTGCTGATCAACCTTCCCACCGAGGAGGAGCAGTACGCGGGCGTGGACCAGCTGGTGTCGGTGCTGGCGCCCGGTGGGCGGCTCTTCCTGGTGGAGGGGATCCAGGAGCCGTCGGACGCGCTGAACGCGGCGCGCACGGGGATGGGGCTGCCGCCCAACGAGATCGACTGGCACAACCGCCTGTTCGCGCAGGCGAAGCTCGAGGCGGCGCTCTCGCGCGAGTGCGACATCGAGGAGCGGATCGACTTTGGCGAGTACTACTTCCTGAGCCGGGTGGTGCACCCGCTGCTGGTTGCGCCGGAGGAGCCGTCGTTCCGCGGGCGGATGAACGAGGTCGCCCGCGCGGTCTGGGAAAGCGGCATTCTGCGGGGCCGCTTTGCGGACATCAGCCGGCTGATCCTGTACGTCTGCCGCCGGCGCGGCTGATTCCGGAGCTCGCCGGACCAACGCAAGGGACCATTCGCGCGGCGGGCACGGAGGCAGAGGTGGAGGATGCGAAGAACGGAGGGATGCACCTCCACGTCCCTCCGCCTGCTGCCGTGTCCCGCCCGCGAAACCGCCTCGCTCCGCGGGCCGCGAGTTGCGGGGCGGGTGCGGCGGCGTACATTCACCCCGGTTCCAGAGTCGCAACCAGGTGCAGATGGTGACGATGCAGCGTGTGGAGAGGGCGGCCCCGGCGCCGGCTTTCCGCGACGACAGGGGCGCCGGAAGCGGCGCCCCTCGTGTTTCCCCGCGCCCTTTGCGGCGCGGGGCGGGGAGCCGCGCGCGCTGATGTGCGGCATCTTCGGTCTGTGGAGCGACGCGCCGCTGGACCCGTGCCTGGCCGCGCGCGCACTGCGCACGCTGCGCCACCGCGGGCCCGACGACCACGGCGCGCTGGGGTGGGACGGCGCCGGGCCCGTGCGGCTTACCCGCGACGCTGCGGAGCTGGGGGGCAGCCGGGTGGTGCTGGCGCACCGGCGGCTCTCCATCCTGGACCTGAGCGAGGCCGGCTGGCAGCCCATGACCACGCCGGACGGCCGCTACTCGCTGGTGTTCAACGGCGAGATCTACAACTTCGTGGAGCTGCGCGCGGAGCTGGAGGCGGCGGGGCACGTGTTCCGCTCGCACAGCGACACCGAGGTGCTGCTGCACGCCTGGCAGCGGTGGGGCCCCGCCGCCCTGCAGCGGCTGGTGGGGATGTTCGCCCTGGCCGTGCTGGACACGCAGGGGCGCCGGGTGTACCTGGCGCGCGATCCGTTCGGCATCAAGCCGCTGTACTGGGCGCGGTGGGAAGGGGGCTTTGCCTTTGCGTCGGAGGTAAAGGCGCTGCTGGAGCTTCCCGGGGTGGGCCGCCGCGCCAACCCCTCGCGGGTAGACGAGTACCTGCGCTCCGGGCAGACGGACTTTGGCGACCAGACGCTGTTCCAGGCCGTGCGGCAGCTTCCCGGCGCGCACTGGATGGAGCTGCCGCTGGACGGCTCCGCCGCCCCGTCGCCCCGGGCGTACTGGCGGGTGGACCCGCACGCGCGGGCCGGGCTTTCGTTCGAGGCGGCGGCGGAGCGGCTGCGCGAGCTGTTCCTGGAGAGCGTGCGGCTGCACCTGCGCAGCGACGTGCCCGTGGGCGCGGCGCTCTCCGGCGGCATCGACTCGTCCGCCATCGTGGGCGCCATGCGCGCGGTAGAGCCGGGGCTGGAGATCCATACCTTCAGCTACGTGGCCGACGACCCCGCCGTGAGCGAGGAGCGCTGGGTAGACATGGTGCACCAGTCCGCGGGCACCGTTGCCCACAAGGTGCGCCCCTCGCCCGACGAGCTGGCGGCGGAGCTGGACTTTCTCATCGGCGTGCAGGACGAGCCGTTCGGCAGCACCAGCATCTACGCGCAGCAGCGGGTGTTTCGCCTGGCCCGCGAGGCGGGGATCAAAGTGATGCTGGACGGACAGGGCGCGGACGAGATGCTGGGCGGCTACTGGCCCTTTCTGCTGGCGCGCATCGGCTCGCTGGTGAGCGGGGGGCGGCTGCTGCGCGCGGCGGGGCTGGCCCGGCACTCGGCGCGCCTGTCGCACGTTCCCACCCGCGCGCTGCTGACGAGCGCGGCGGGGATGGCCGTTCCCGAGGCGCTGCGCCCCCTGGCCCGGCGCGCCACCCGCGCCCGCGCGGTAGAGCGCGCCTCCGGCGTGGACCGGCACTGGCTCGCCGGGCGGGTGGACGGGCCCGCCATGCCCCCCGTCCCTCGCGGCCGGGAGATGCTGCGCGGCAACCTGCTGCACTCGGTGCAGTTCGGCCTTCCCGCGCTGCTGCGCTTCGAGGACCGCAACTCCATGGCGAACTCCATCGAGAGCCGGGTGCCCTTCCTGACCCCGCGGCTGGCGGAGTTCGTCTTTTCCCTCCCCGAGGAGTACCTCATCGACGGGCGGGGGGTCACCAAGTCGGTCTTTCGCCGCGCCATGCGGGGGATCGTCCCCGACGCCATCCTGGACCGGCGCGACAAGATCGGCTTCGCCACCCCCGAGGCGCGCTGGCTGCGCTCGCTGGCGCCCTGGGTGGACGGCATCCTGACCCCCGAGGCGCTGCGCCGGGTGCCGGTGCTGGACGCCCGGACCGTGGGCGAAGAGTGGCGCGCGGCGGCGGCGGGAACGGGGGGCTTCGACATGCGCATCTGGCGGTGGATCAACCTGGTCCGCTGGTCGCAGATCCACGGCGTGGCGTACGATTGATTCCGCCGATCCGTCGAATCCGCCATCCGATGGAGCTCGCCGGCAGAACCGCGAGGCGTGATCTCTGCGTAAATGCCAGCCTCTCGCGGGCGGAGAAAAGGTCCTTCGGTCGCGCGTACACGGGTGGCGTAAGGTCGGGTCCCCCGCGGCGCTCCCTCAGGATGACGGGTTTTCGCGCGGGGGTTTGCAGGAGAACGAATGCGCCGGCGCCGCCGGCGTGAGGGTGGAAGCGAATGGGCCCGCGTGGTCGGGACCTGAAAATATGTGGAGCCGATGAAGCAGGTACTGGTGCAGAAGGGCAGGGCCATGGTGGACGAGGTCCCGGCGCCGCAGGTGGAGCCGGGGCGGGTGCTGGTGCGCGTGCTGCACTCGTGCATCTCCATCGGCACGGAGATGAGCGGCATTCGCGCCACCGGGGCCCCGCTGTGGAAGCGGGCGATGAAGCAGCCCGCCAAGGTACGGCAGGTGGCCGAGATGGTGGCGCGCGACGGGCTCGCGAAGACACGCGACACCGTGCTCCGCACCGTGGGGGCCACCCTTCCCACCGGCTACTCCGCCGCCGGCATCGTCGTCGAGGTGGGGGAGGGGATCGACGACCTGCGGCCGGGCGACCGCGTCGCGTGTGCCGGCGCCCAGAGCGCGCACCACGCCGAGTACATCAGCGTCCCCCGCAACCTGACCGTGGCCGTCCCCGAGGGGCTGGACATGGCGCACGCCAGCACGGTCACCCTGGGCGCCATCGCCCTGCAGGGCGTCCGCCGGGCGAATCCCACCCTCGGCGAGAGCTTTGTCGTCGTCGGGCTGGGCATCCTGGGCCAGCTGACGGCGCAGCTGCTGCGCGCCAACGGCTGCCGGGTGATCGGAACGGACACCGACCCCGCGCGCGTGCGGCAGGCGCTGGAGCTGGGGATGGATCTCGGTCTTCAGCCCGAAGGCGGGCGCGAGGTGGAGCAGGTGGCGCGGCTCACGGACGGCATCGGCGCGGACGGGGTGATCATCACCGCCGCGGCGCCGGGGAGCGAGGTGCTCTCCACCGCCTTCCGCATGTGCCGCCGCAAGGGGCGTGTGGTGCTCGTCGGCGACGTCGGCCTCGATATCGACCGCGCGGACATCTACGCCAAGGAGCTGGATTTCCTCGTCTCCACCTCCTACGGCCCCGGCCGCTACGACGCGCGCTACGAGGAGGAGGGGCTGGACTACCCCGTCTCCTACGTTCGCTGGACGGAGAACCGCAACCTGGGCGAGTACCTGCGGCTGATGGCGGACGGCCGCGTCCGGGTGGGGCCGCTCGTCGAGGCGACGTATCCCGTGGCCCGCGCGGAGGAGGCGTACGCGCGGCTGGAGCAGCCCGGCGCAAAGCCGCTGATGGTGCTGCTGGAGTATCCGCAGTCCGCGGAGACCGGGCCGCCCGCGCGCGTCGTCCCCAATCCCACGGCCACGCCGCGCAAGGCGGGGCGCATCGGGATGGCGGTGGTCGGCGCGGGCGCGTTCGCGCGAGCCATGCACCTGCCGAACCTGCAGGCGCTGGGCGACCTGTTCCACCTGCAGGCGGTCGTAAGCCGCACGGGGCACAACGCGTCGACGACGGCAAAGGAGTTCGGCGCGGCGTACGCGGCCACGGACTTCGTGCAGGTGCTGGAGGATGCGAACGTCGACGCGGTGATCATCGCCACGCGGCACCACCTGCACGCGGAGATGGCGCTGCAGGCGCTGGCGGCGGGAAAGCACGTGCTGCTGGAAAAGCCGATGGCGCTCACCCGCGGCGAGCTGGACCGCTTTCGCGCCTTCTACGCCGGGGGCGGGGAGGGAAAGCCCCTGCTGCTGACGGGGTTCAACCGACGCTTCTCGCCGTTCGCGAAGCGGCTGGCGGAGCTCACGCGCGGCCGGTCGAACCCCATGATGCTGGACTACCGGATGAACGCCGGGCACATCCCCCTGGACCACTGGGTGCACGGTCCGGAGGGCGGCGGCCGCAACATCGGCGAGGCGTGCCACATCTACGACCTGTTCACCTTCCTGGCCGACAGCCCGGTGGCCTCCGTCCAGGCGCGCGCCATCGTGCCGCGGACGGGCTACTACGGCGCGCGCGACAACTTCGTGGCGACGGTCGGCTTCGAGGAGGGCTCGGTGGCGGCGCTGACCTACACGGCACTGGGATCGTCGCAGCATCCCAAGGAGCGGATGGAATTGTTCGCGGACGGCGTGGTCGCCTCGCTGGACGACTACCTGACGCTGTCCGTCGCCGGATCGCGCGCGCCGGGACTGACCCTGCGCGGCGCGGACAAGGGGCAGAAGGACGAGCTGCGGGCGTTCGGCGAGGCCATCCGCGACGGCGGGCCCTGGCCCATCCCCCTGTGGCAGCAGCTGCAGGCGATGGAGATCGCGTTCGCCGTAGAGGAGCAGATCGCGCCTTCCGCGGGCGTCGGCACAGTGGACGAGGGGGCGGCGTGACGCGCATCCCTCTCGTCGCGCGCGGAGGCTGACGCCATGTGCGGAATCAACGGAGTGCTGGCGCTGGACGGCGGCTCGTTCGGGGTGACGCTGGAGTACGTGGCGCGGCTGCGCGACACCATGCAGCACCGCGGACCCGACGGGGCGGGGGTGTGGGTGTCGGAGGACCGGCGGGTGGGGCTGGGGCACCGGCGGCTGTCCATCATCGACCTGTCCGACGCCGCCTCGCAGCCCATGTGCAACGAGGACGGCACGCTCTGGCTCACCTTCAACGGCGAGATCTACAACCACGCCGAGATCCGGGCCGAGCTGGAGCGCATCGGGGGGCACCGCTGGAAGACGGACCACTCCGACAGCGAGGTCATCCTGCACGCCTTCGAGGAGTGGGGGATCGACTGCCTGCACCGCTTTCGCGGGATGTTCGCCTTCGGCCTGTGGGACGCGCGGACGCGGGAGCTGTGGCTGGTGCGCGACCGGGTGGGGATCAAGCCGCTGTACCACGCCGTGCACCACGGCCGCCTGGTGTTCGCCTCGGAGATCAAGGCGCTGCTGGCGGATCCGGAGCTGCCGCGCCGGGTGGACGAGGAAGCGTTCTACCACTTCCTGTCGTTCCTGACGACGCCGGCCCCGCAGACCATCTTCGCCGGGGTCCAGAAGCTTCCCGCCGGGTGCTGGCTGCGCGCGCGCCCCAACGGCGACGTGCGGGTGGAGCGGTGGTGGGACCCGCTGGACTACACCCCCGACCTCTCCGGCGCCTCGGAGGATGAGATCGCCGAGCGCATTCTGGACACCCTGCGCACGTCCGTAAAGCTGCGCAAGGTGAGCGACGTGCCGGTGGGCGTCTTTCTCTCCGGCGGCGTGGACAGCAGCACGAACGCGGCGCTCTTTTCCGAGGGGGAGGGCCGGCCGGTGCAGACCTTCAGCATCGGCTACGAGGGGAACAACCCCAGCTACCCGGACGAGACGGGGTACGCGCGGGCCATGGCCGAGCGGGTGGGCGCCGACCACCACGAGCTGCGGCTGAGCGCCGACGACGCGATCGACTTCCTGCCGCGGATGATCCACCTGCAGGACGAGCCGATCGCCGACCCGGTGTGCGTTCCCGTCTACTACGTGTCAAAGCTGGCGCGCGACCATGGCGTGATCGTGGCGCAGGTGGGCGAGGGGGCCGACGAGCTGTTCTGGGGATATCCCGGGTGGAAGCAGATGCTGCGGCTGCAGCGCTGGAGCGACCGGGTGCCGGTGGGCGCCGTCAAGAGCGCGGGGGTAGAGGTGCTCAAGCTGCACCCCCGCCTGCGCGACAACATGCGGACGGAGTACCTGCGCCGCGCGGGGCGGGGCCAGCCCATCTTCTGGAGCGGGATCGAGGCGTTCAGCGAGATCCAGAAGCGGCGCCTGCTGCACCCCGCCCTGCGCGAGCGCTTTCGCGGCTTCAGCTCGTGGGAGGCGGTGCGGCCCACGCGCGAGCGCTTCATTGCGAAGGCCGCGGAGCCCTCGCACCTGAACTGGATGACCTACGCCGACCTCAACCTGCGCCTTCCCGAGCTGCTGCTGATGCGGGTGGACAAGATGAGCATGGGCGTGAGCCTGGAGGGGCGCGTCCCCTTCCTCGACCACAAGCTGGTGGAGCTGGCGCTGGGCATCCCGGAAGCGGTGAAGACGCGCAACGGCACGCTGAAGCACATCCTGAAGAAGGCGGTGCGCGGAATCATCCCCGACGAGACCATCGACCGGCGCAAGCAGGGGTTCGGCGTGCCCATGCAGGAGTGGTTCTTCGAGCGGCTGGGCCCGCAGATGCGCCGCGACCTGGACGCGTTCTGCGAAGACACCGAGTTTCTGGACGCCGGCGAGGTGCGCCGGCTGCTGGACCGCGGGCTGGGGAGCCACGCGTGGTACCTGATGAACTTTGCGCTGTGGCACCGGCAATGGATGTCGTAACGCGTGCGGAGCCGCGTTCGCCCGCGGTGGGCGCGGCGGCGGCGGGCCCGGCGGCGGACGCGGCGCGGCTGCTGGTCATCTCGCCCGGGCACTACCTGTGGGACGAGCGGGTGCTGCGGACGCTGGACGCCGCGCGGCGCCTGCACCGCTGCGTGCTGGCGCTGGACCGGGGGATGTTCGCCGCGGCGCGCCCCGAAGACGTGGCGCGGGTGCGCGACCGGTTCGGGGGCGAGGTGGACATGGTGCTGCTTCCCCACTGGCCCCGGGCCCGGGGGGTGGCGCGGCTCACGCGGCACCTGTACGTGCGCCGCATCGTGCGGCAGGCGGCGGCGCTGGCGCCCGACGTGGTGAACGTGCACGAGTCCGGCATCCTGGGGCTGATGATTGCCGCGGGGGTGCGCCGGGCCCTTCCCCGGGCGCGCATCATCCTGGACTACCACGACTGGATCCCCGACGAGGTGGCCCAGTCCGTCCGCAACGTGCGCGCGCTGTACGGCCCGGCCATGGCGGCGTGGATGCCGCGGCTGCGGCGGATGGCGCGGGCGGTGGACGTGGCGGTCTGCATCTCCCCCGGCCAGGCGGCGTGGATGCGGGACGCGCTGGGGGTGCGCCGGACGGCGGTGGTGCAGAACGTCCGCCCCGCGCCGCGCGCCCTTCCCGCGGGACGCGCGGAGTTCCGCCGCGAGCTGGTCTGGGCGGGGCACGTGATGCGCATCCGCCGGCTGGAGGGGGTGATCGACGCGCTGGCCCTGCTGCGCGCGCAGGGGGTAGACGCAACCTTCTCCGTGTTCGGCGACCCGACGGAGCCGGACTACGTGCAGGAGTTGCGGGACTACGCGCGGCGGCTGGGTGTGCACGACGCGCTCGCCTTTCACGGCCGCTTTCGCAGCGACGCCGACCTGGCGGCGCGGCTGGGGCCCGGGGCCATCGGGGTGCACCCCGCGCACGCCGAGCGCCTGCCCACGGGGATCAACCGCATCACCAGCGGCAACAAGTTCTTCACCTACCTGGCCCTGGGGCTGCCGGTGCTGCTGGACGCCTCGTTCGAGAACATGCTGGGGATCGCGCGCGAAGGCGGGGCGGGCGAGGCGTACGCGGACGCGGCGTCGTGCGCGGCGGCGGCGCGGCGCATCTGGGACACGCCCGGCCTGTGGGAGCGGATGAGCGCGGGCGCGCGCACCCTGGCCCACGCCTACAGCGCCGAGGCGGCCGTGGACGTGCTGGAAGCGCTCTTCCGCGACACCGCGCCCGCCGGGGCCCGGGGCTGATCCGACCCTTCCGCGGCGCTGCGGGCAGACGTTCGCCCTCAGAGGGCGTCAAACCGTCCAAAAGCGTTGACTTCCCGAGGGAGGTGCCGCTCCGCAAACTACTTTCAGGCAAAGGGTTGGCGTCGCCTGAAGGACCTTTGTCTGCCTGACTGAGGGACTTGAACGGATCCCGAGGGCTGGGCTTCGCGCGACCCGACAAAGATCCTTCGGTCGCGCGCAAGCTTCTGTGGTTATGAAAGTTACGGGTGTGCGCTCCCTCAGGATGACAGTGTGCCTCCGGTGGGAACCCGTAAGGTTTAGCAACACCCTCTCAGAGCGGATGTGGGTTCATCGCGGATTTCCTTGCACGCCACGCGGGGCGGAAAGCGATGGCGGGTTCACCATGCACGAGCCGTCCTGTACGTCGGCCGTGACGGGTCACACCGGGCTTCCCTGGGGATCTCGGGAACGGCGGACGGATGGAAGCGCGGCAGGGGGCCATCCGCGTTTTTTCTGACAACCCCTTTCCCGCCGCAGCGCCCCGCGACCCACCATTCCGGCTTCACCTGATGCGCGATCTCGCGAACCGTCTCCGCGCACGGCTCCTTGAGGAGCGCCCCGGCTTTGTCGCGGACCCAGGCTTCGCCAGATCGCGCATCAGGTGTTCGTGGAGGCCGGCTCCGGTGCGCTTGCGGCAGGCGGCCGGCGCCGGGCTGGGGACGAGGATGGCGGGATAGGTATCTCCCAGAAAACGCGGATGGCCCCCTGCCGCGCGTCCATTCCTCTGCCGTTCCCGACGCATCCAGACACGCGTGGAGCAACCCCCGCCTGCCGACGTGCCCTGACCCCATTCCACTGCAGCGCGGGTGATCTCGCCCTTGGAGGGCGTTACCCGCAGAGATCCGACGCGGACGAATTGATGAGGCGCGGAGGGAGCAACGAAGCGCCTCCGCGCCTCATCAGTTCCTCCGCTCCTCCGCGTGAACTCTTTTCTTTGCTGCACTCCGAAATCCGGAAGATGGGATCCGACTCCGCACGCGAGCCGTGGGGGCCGGACGAACGCCCGGATGGAGCGGATTCCCCGCGCGGGCACACGCGCGCGGGTTGTGCCGGGCCGGGGGCCGGCCTACATTGCCGCCCCCGCCGCGCGTGGCGGACGGGGTCGGGGTTCGCGAGCGGTTTCGCGCGGGGGCGCGGAACCGTTCGACGCATGGGGAGCCGAACGTTGAAGCACCGTCCCGCCCAGCGCCGTCTTCACCGCCCGTCCGCGCAGCCGTGGGCGTGATCGGGCGGGCGCGCGCGCTGCTGGCGCTGGGCCCCGCGGTGGCGGCGCGGCGGGCGGGGGCGTTCGCGGCGCGCCGGGCCCGCGCCGCGTGGAACGAGCGGCGCGACCGCGGGGGCACCTTCGCCCACCCGGCGGACGTGCCCGCGGAGCTCCCCTTTCGCTACTTCTCCCTTCCCCCGCTGGACGCGCTGCGCGGCGGCGCGGAGCGGATCGCGGCGCTGGCGGAGCTGTACCGCGCGCATCGCTTCGACCTGCTGGGCTCCGGCTGGGTGCGGGTGGAGCACGGGATGCGCTGCGCCGGCGTGGAAGGGCACGTGTATCCCCCGGGCCCCGCGGTGCGGGCGGACGCGGAGGGACGGTGGCTGCGGGGGCGCATCGACCCCGGCAACCTGGCGGAGTCGGTGCGGGTGTGGCGGCTGGTGGACGCCGGCTACCGTCCCATCGACTGGCAGCTGGACTTCAAGTCCGGCTACCGCTGGAGCGAGTCCGCGTGGCACGGCCGCATTCGCTACGGCCACCGTGCCGGCGTGGACGTAAAGGTGCCGTGGGAGCTGGCGCGGATGCAGCACCTGCCGCAGCTGGCCTGGGCGCACGCGCTGGCCCGCGCGGGGGAGCCCGGGCTCGCGCCCGCGGAGGCGTACGCGCGCGAGTTCCGCAACCAGGTGCTGGACTTCGTGGCCACCAACCCGCCGCGCTTCGGGGTCAACTGGACCACCGCCATGGACGTGGCGATCCGCGTGGCCAGCTGGCTGGTGGCGCGCGACCTGTTCCTGGCCTCGGGAGCGGAGTTCGACGCGGCGTTCGAGGCCGAGCTGGCGCGTTCCGTCCACGCCCACGGCGCGCACCTGGTGCGGCACCTGGAGTGGAACGGCGGCGCGCGCGGCAACCACTATCTCGCCGACGTGGCGGGGCTCCTCTTCGTCGCCGCGTACCTGCCGCGCTCGGGAGAGGCGGACGCGTGGCTCGCGTTCGCCGTGCAGGAGCTGGTGAGTGAGACGGAGCACCAGTTCACCCCGGACGGGGCGTGCTTCGAATCGTCCACCGCCTATCACCGCCTTTCGGCCGAGATGGTGGTGTACGCCACGGCGCTCACGCTGGGGCTGGGGCCGGAGAAGCGCGCCGCGATGGCGGAGTACGACGCCGCGCGGCACCGCGCCCGGCCGCCGCTGCGCCCCGCCCCCCTTTCCCTGCACGCGCTTCCCCGCGGCGGGGCGTCGCCGTTCGGTCCCTCCTACGTGGAGCGGGTGCAGCGCATGGCCGAGTTCACGCGTGACGTAACCCGGCCGGACGGCCGCGTGCACCAGGTGGGGGACAACGACAGCGGGCGCTTTCTTCGCCTGTGGCCGGAGCACCGCCCCGTCCCGGTGCGCGAGGCGCGGCGGCGGCTGGCGAACCTGGCCGGGTGGGACGGGCTTCCCGACGACGCCGTGTACTGGGAGGAGGACGCCCTGGACCACCGGCACCTGGTGGCCGCCGCCGACGGCCTTTTCGCCCGCGCCCACTTCGCGGCGTTCGCGCCCGCGCACCCGGAGCGGGAGATGGTGCGGGCGCTGGCGGGGGGCGCGCGGTTCGCCGCCGCGGCGCGAGAGGGCACGGCCGCGGCGGCGGGCGGCGCGGGGACGGATGCGGAGTGGGCGCGCGCGTGGACCGCGGTGGAGGCTCCGGGGGTGCGGCGGACGGTGTGGTCGATCCCCCTTCCCCCCGGCGCGGGGGCCGGGGAGCGGTATGCATATCCCTGGTTCGGGTTGTATATTCTACGGTTTGCCGGCTTCTACCTGGCCGTCCGCTGCGGCGGGGCGGGGCAGGAAGCGCACGGCGCGCACGCGCACAACGACCAGCTCGCGGTGGAGCTGCAGGCCCCGGGGACGGACCCGGTGCGCGACCCCGGGACGTACCTCTACACCCCCCTTCCGGAGCGGCGCAACGCGTACCGCTCCGCCCGGGCGCACCACGCGCCGAGGGGGGGCGAGGACGAGCCTGCCCCGCTGGACCGCGGGCTTTTCGAGCTGGAGGCCGTGGTCCGTGGAGAGTGCCTGTACTGGGGACCCCGCGGCTTCGCGGGGACGTACCGTGGATGGGGCGAACCGGTGTACCGCATCGTCGAGGTCATGGATAACGAGGTCCGGGTGACCGACGCGGGGCGCACGCTGCAGCCCGCGGCCGATCCCCCGCCGTTCTCGCCCGCCTACGGGGTGCGCCATGCGTGACGCCGCGCTTTCGCGCGCCACGGCCGGGGTGCCCCTGGAGCGCCTGGGGGTGGTGTCGTACGACCGCGCCGGGGTGCTGGCCTTCAGCCTGGTCTACGTGGGGACGGCGCTGGGGGCGTACGCGCTGGGGCCCTTCCCCGTGCAGTGGCTCACCCAGTTCTTTCTGCTGGGTGTGGCCGGGCTGCTGGCGATGGAAAACCGGCTTCCCGCCGTTCCCGGCGCGGGGGTGCTGGCGGTGCTGCTGGGATGGGCCGGGGTGGTCACCTTCGGGCGGCTGATGACCTTTCCGTACGGCGTGTGGATGCCCGCGGGGGCCACGGCGCCTTACCCGGTCTACATCGCGCTCCGCTTTCTGGGGCTGCTGACCTTTGCCGCGTCGGCGTGCCTGGTGTACTGGCTGCTGCGGGAGGGGCACCGCGAAACGCTGCTGCGGCGCATCGTGTGGACGGGGTCGCTGGGCGCGGCGGCGGCCGTCTACATCTACTTCGCGCAGGTGAACGGGTGGTGGGAGCCTTCGCGCACCCGCATGGGCACCGGCGGCGGCGAGCAGTCCATCGAGTTCGCGTACGCCTTTCACCGCGCCCTGGGCACCTTTCGCGAGCCCAGCCACCTTGCCGAGTGGCTGGTGCTTCCCCTGTTCGCCAGCTTTACCTACCGCGGGCGGGGGCGGCACCTGCACACGGGGGTGATGGCGGTGGCGCTGCTGCTGACGGGAAGCCTGACGGGCCTTGCCGGGATCTTCCTGGGGCTGCTGGGGGCGCTGCTCCTTTCCAACCCCTTTCGCGCCGGCGCCATGAAGCTCACGGTGCGGCTGGGGGCGGCGGTGGCGGTGGCGATGGCGCTGTTCGGGTTCGTGGCGGTGGGGTACCGCGGCAAGTCGGCCAACCTGCTGCAGGTGCTCACCGACCGGGTGGTCCCCCTCATGGAGGGCGGGCTGGGGCAGTCCAACCGCTCGTACGTGCTGGAGTACGTCATGTCGCGCCCCATCCCCTTCGTGGGAGAGGGGATCGGCAACTCCAACATCGTGTTCGCCAACGCGCTGGGCTCGCCCGTCACGGCCAGCTTCATCAGCCTGTACTTCAACACGCTGATGTCGCTGGGGGTGGTGGGGCTGGGGCTGGTGCTGGGGCTGCTGGCCCTTCCCGTGGTGCGGATGGCGCGCCAGCGGCGCTACCGCACGGACCCCGAGCTGATGCCGCTGATGGCGGCGTACCTGGGGTGGCTGGTGATGTTCGGGGTGCACTCCGAGGAGCTGGGACTGGTGTTCGGGATCGTGTACGCGCTGCTGGCGTGGGAGGCGGCGGGGCGCCCGCTGGCCCGCCCGGCCGCCGCGGGGGTCCCCGGATGAGGGTGCTGGTGGTGAGCTGGGCGTACGCGCCGGCCCTGTACCCGCGCGCGTTTCGCTGGACGGCGGTGGCGGAGCACTGGGCGGGGCGGGGGCACCAGGTGGACGTGGTGGCGCACGGGGTTCCCGGCGCACCGGCGCAGGAGACGCGCGGCGGGGTGCGGGTGCACCGCGTGGGCGGCGACCTGGCCAACCGGGTGCGCCGCGGCCTGGGCGGGGGCTCGCCCGCCGCGCCGGACCCTTCGGCGGCGGCGGAGGGGAGCGCGGGCGCGAACGGCGGCGGGGCGCGGGCGGCCGCGCGGTGGGTGCACGACCACACCTGGAAGCAGCTGTACTGGCCCGACTTCGCCTGCCTCTGGTACCGCCCGGCCGTGCGCG
>DASTVC010000456.1:0-2410 GCA_035759295.1 Longimicrobium sp.
ACGCAGTTTGTGGGGGAGGGCCGGGGAGGGGGGCGGCCCACCATCCCGCACCCGACTTCCCAAGCACTCCGTCACTCCACCTGCCCGTCCGGCTCCGTCGTCAGCAGGTCCTCGTGCAGATCGGGGATCACGCGGCCGGTCAGCACCAGGTCCCCGCCCACCTCCGTCAGCAGCCAGCCGGGCATCCCCTCGCCCGCCTGCGGATCGTGCCCGTCATCCACCGTGGCCACCGCGTCGAAGGCGGTGTGGAGGAAGATCGCCCGCGCCACTTCCTTCAGATCCTCCGGGTCCGCGCCCGCCGCGAGGATGCGCTGCACCGCCTGCTGCGCGGCCAGGAAGGGCGGATCCGTGTCCTCATCCGGCTCCTCATCGTCCCGCACCGCGGAGACGGGCGTGGGCTCGTCGTCATCCTCTTCCTCGACCGGAGCCTCGTCGGGCTCCATCTCGGCGAACCAGCCTTCGGGCGGCTGCTGCCACTGCCAGGCGCCGCGCCACAGTCGGCGAAGAAAGAGGAACCGGGCGAGTTGCGGAATGTCGTCCACCACCTCCGACGCCGCCCACTCCTCCGGCATCTCCGCACCCGCGGCGCGGAACCTCTCGGCCAGCGCCTCCGCCCGGCGGCGCTGCTCCCCGTCCAGCCCCGCGAAGGCGTCGCTCATCCCACCAGCCGCGCCAGCTCGCGGGCGATCATGTCGGCGGCGTGGGGCTGGCCGCGCTCCCTGGCCTTCGCGGCGAGGGCGGCGCGCTTCACGGCATCGTTCGCCAGCGTCATCATCTCGCTCCAAAGGCGGCCGCCGCCCAGCTCCTTTTCCTCCACCATCACCGCCGCGCCCGCTTCCGCCAGGGCGACGGCGTTGTGGTACTGGTGATTCGCCGCCGCGGTCGGCAGTGGGACGAGGATGGACGGCACGCCCCAGGCGCAGAGCTCGGCCAGCGACATGGCGCCGGCGCGGCTGATGGCGAAGTCGGCCGAAGCCAGCGCGCTGGGCATGTCCTCGATGTACGGCACCGCCTTGACCCACGCGGGGCTGCCGAGGTCGGCCAGCGCCTTCTGCACGCGGTCGAAGTTGCCGGTGCCCGTAGCCCACAGGATCTCGAAGCCCTCGGCGGAGGGAACGCGCCGCTCCACCACGCCGCGCAGGTCCGCCAGCAGCGCCTCGTTCACCGCGCGCGCGCCCTGCGATCCGCCGACCACGAGCCCGACTGCGCCGCCGCCGAGCCCGAACCTGGCCCGCGCCGCGTTGCGGTCCACGCCGAAGTCGGGCGGGCGGATGGGGTTGCCGAACTCGAAGATCTCCGTGCGCTTGCCGGGCTTCAGGTAGCGCCGCGCCTCGGGGAACGCCAGGTGGATCTGCCGCACGCGCCCGGCGACCAGGCGCGAAACGACGCCGGGAAATGAGTTCTGCTCCTGCACCGCCGCGGGAACGCCGCGCAGCAGCGCGTACGCCACCGCCGGCCCGCTGGCGTATCCCCCCGTGCCGACCACCAGGTTCGGCTTGAAGGTGCGGAAGATGTGGCCCAGCCCGCCGAACGACTGCGCCATCGCGGGGATCAGCCGCCAGTTCTGCCACGGCTTGGCGCGGCGGATGGGCTCCAGCGGCAGCAGCTGGTGCGGCACCCCCTTCTCCGGCAGCACCCGCGCCTCCACACCGCGCTTCGCGCCGACGAAGAAGACTTCCGCCGCGGGATCCAGCCGCTTGAAGGCGTCGCCCAGGGCCAGCGCGGGATAGAGGTGCCCGCCCGTTCCGCCGCCGGCGAACAGCACGCGAGGCGCGGTCATCGGGCTACCTCCCGGATCGGCTCGGGCCCCGTCGCTCTCGCGATCGCCATCAGTATCCCCACCGCGGCAAAGGAGGTCAGCAAGGCGGATCGGCCGTACGACATGAACGGCAGCGCCACGCCGGTGGTCGGCAGCAAGGCGAGCGCGACGCCCATGTGCAGAAAGGCGCTCACCGCGATCAGGTTCGTCATCCCGATGGCCAGCAGGTAGCCGAAGCGGTCCGGCGCGCGCGCGGCGATGCGGTATCCCACCACCAGGAAGCCGGCGAAGATCGCGACGACGAAGAGGATGCCCAGCAGCCCCCACTCCTCCGCGATCATCGAAAACAGGAAGTCGTTGTGCGGCTCCGGAAGGAACCCGTACTTCTGCCGGCTCTCCCCGAATCCGACTCCACCCATTCCGCCCGAGCCGATGGCGATGAGCGACTGGTGGATCTGGTAGCTCACGCCGCCGGTGTCGTGGGTCGGATCGAGGAACGCCACGATGCGGCGGGCGCGGTAGCCCTCGCCCTGGATGAGCTTCCACAGCACCGGCACGGCCAGCAGGCCCAGCAGGATGAAGTGGCCGATGCGCGCCCCGCCCGCGAACAGCACCAGCGAGGCGAGCAGGACGATGAGCAGCGCCGCGCTC
>DASTVC010000457.1:0-3575 GCA_035759295.1 Longimicrobium sp.
GAATGACGGGGCGCGCGGCGGTGATCGGGGCGGGGAGCTGGGGGACGGCGCTGGCCAACCTGCTGGCCGACAAGGGGACGGAGACCGTCGTCTGGAGCTACGAGCAGGACGTGGCCGACGACATCAACCACGCCCACCTGAACCGCAAGTACCTGGACGGCATCGACCTGCACCCCTCCCTCCGCGCGACGCCGGACATGGCGGAGGCGCTGCGCGGCGCGGACCTGGTCCTCTCCGTCTCCCCCTCGCACGTCGTCCGCCCGGTGATGGCGCAGGCGGCGGCGCACATGGAGCCCGGCGCGCTGGTGGTGAGCGCGTCGAAGGGGATCGAGAACGAGTCGCTCAAGACGATGGACGCGGTGCTGGCCGACGTGCTCCCCGCGGAGATCAGCCGAACGGCATGCTTTCTCTCCGGGCCCAGCTTCGCGCGCGAGGTGGGGCTGCGCTACCCGACGGCGGTGACGATGGCGTCGGAGGACGAGGAGGCGGCGGTGCGCGCGCAGATGGCCTTCCAGACGCCGTACTTTCGCGTCTACACCACCCACGACGTGCGCGGGGTGGAACTGGGCGGGTCGGTGAAGAACGTGATCGCCATCGCGGCGGGGGTCGTGGAGGGGCTGGGATACGGCTTCAACACGCAGGCGGCGCTTATCACCCGCGGGCTGGCGGAGATCATGCGGCTGGGGGCGGCGCTGGGCGCGGACCCGCGGACGCTGGCCGGCCTGGCGGGGATCGGCGACCTGATCCTGACCTCGATGGGCGGGCTGAGCCGTAACCGCACGGTGGGCGTGGAGTTGGGGAAGGGGCGGTCGCTGGACGACATCCTGGGCGGGATGGTGATGGTGGCGGAGGGCGTGCGCACGGCCCGCAGCACCCGCGACCTGGCGCTCCGCAGCGGCGTGGAGATGCCGATCGTCGACGCCGTGTACGCGCTGCTATTCGAAGGGCTGAGCGCGCGCGAGGCCATCGAGCAGCTGATGATGCGCGAGCCCAAGCCGGAGCAGGGGTGAGGGGCGGGGTGAGGCAGGGGAGGGAAGGGCCCCAAGGGCGAATGAATTCGCGGCAACAACCACACGAAGTCCGCCTTCGCGGACAGGCGGGCGATGGTGTGGCCGTGGGTGCGGGGGGCGGGGAGGGTTGGGTGCAATCGGCAGCGTACGCGGGGGGCGCGGGATGAAGCGGCCGCAGCGGGAGTTCTATTCCATCGGCGAGGTGTGCGCGCTGTTCGACGTAAAGCCGCACGTGCTGCGCTACTGGGAGACGCAGTTCCCGGCGCTGTCGCCGCCCAAGAACCGCTCTGGCAACCGCGTATACCGCGCCCGCGACCTGGAGCTGATCGCGCTCATCCGCCACCTGGTGCACGACGAGCGCTACACGCTTGAAGGCGCCCGCAAGCGCATCGACGAGCTGCGCCAGGAAGGCGCCGCGGCGGAACTGGCCTCCCGCGCGCTGGAGCGCTCCTTCGTGCGCTCCCTGCGCACGGAGCTGGAGGAGATCCTGGAGCTGCTGGCGCCCGTGGGGTGAGGGGCGGCGCACGGGCAGGGATGAGCGGGTGAACCCGCTGCTGGGAAAGCGATAAGCCCCGTCTCGGCTCGTTACACTCGCCGAACGGGGCTTCAACCGCTCGGGTGCGGAAGGGCCTACGCGCGTGGTCGGTTTCGCGTGGGCGAACGGTCCCATCCGCGGAAACGCGCAGCAGGCGTTTGCGACGTTTATACCCTCTCCCGCTTGCGGGAGAGGGTGCGAGCCTGAGCGAGCGGGTGAGGGCCCCCGCGGATGCAGCCCGATCCACCCCGTACCCTCGTACCCTCGTACCTTCGTACCTCCCTCCGCACTTTCGCACTTTCGCACTTTCGCACTATCTTCCCGCATGACTGAGCGCCCATTCACCGAAAGCCGCGAGCAGCGCCGCCGGGCAATCCTGGAGTCGGCGGTGCGGGTGTTCGCGGAGCACGGCTTTTTCGCGGCGCGCATCCGCGACATCGCGGCGGGCGCGGGGGTGGCCGAGGGGACCATCTACCTGTACTTCGAGGGCAAGGACGACCTGCTGCTCACCGCATTTCGCGAAAAGGTGAACGAGTTCGTGGCCTCGGTGCGGGACGTGATGGGGTCGGACCTGCCGTTCGAAGAGCGGCTGGCGCGCTTCGTTCAGCTTCAGCTGGAAAGCATCGAGGCCGAGCCGCAGCTGGCCACGGTGCTCCTTCTGGAATCGCGCCAGAGCAGCAAGTTCTACGGCGGGGCCGTGCGCGACGTGCTGCGCACCTACGCGCAGGCCATCGACACCCTGATCGCCAGCGGCGTAGAGCGCGGCGAGGTTCGCAAGGACACCGAGATCCCGCTGGTACGGCGGATGCTGATCGGGGCGCTGGAAGAGGTGGAGCTGGAGTGGCTGCTGGGCGAGCGCACCCGTCCGCTCACCCCCATCGCCCCGCGGTTCGCGGCGGCGTTCCACCGCGGGATCGCCGCGGCCGGCTGAGCGCTGGACAGGCGGTGGTCGACACGATAGGTTGTTCGCCTGCCGCGCGGCGACGCGGGCGGACGCAAACCCGGAAACCTGGCCCGCGCCGCGGGCGTGGCGGAGCAGAACGAGCATGGCTGACCTGAACGTCCAGCGCACCACCCCGCACGAGGTGGTGGAAGAAGACTACGAGAACTGGGAGATCGCCCTCTGGCTGCTGGGCATCCTGGCCATCCCCGGCGTGCCCATCCTGATGGTGGTGTTCCTGACGCCCTGGACCGGCCTGTAAGCCGTTCCCGCACCGCAGGTTGAGGCCCCCGCTCGTCCACGACGAGCGGGGGCCTTTCGTATTTCTCTTCCCCCACCACGGAACGGAATCCGTGTGTCGTGCGGGGACGGCACGTAGATTGATGCCTGTACGGATCCGGCGCCCGGGTGGACGCCGGACGGCCTCCCTTGCGGCGGAGGTGCAGGATGAGGACGCGGATCTGGGCGCGCATGGCACTGCTGGTTTCCCTGCTGCTGGCGCTGGGCACGGCGGGGTGCGGCGGCGGGCGAAAGGAAAAGCTGTCGACCGGCAAGCCGGCGCCGCCGGCAACGGTGAGCGTGGCCAACAACGGCTTTGCCGACGTGACGGTGTACGTGCTGCAGTCGGGAATGCGGTGGCGGCTGGGGACGGTGACGGGCCTTTCGCGCCAGCGGTTCTCGCTGCGGCTTTCCAACGACCGGGGCGAGATGTACCTGCTGGCGGACCCCGTGGGCGGAGCGCGCGGCTACCTGAGCCCCGCCGTGTACGTGCAGCCGGGCGCCGCGGTAGACCTGCGGCTGCACGCCACGCTCAGCATGTCCACCATCTCCGTCTGGGACCGCTGAGCGCGGACGCGGGCCTTCTTCCTGGGCGGGCGCGCGGCAGGGCGCCCGCCCGGATTGTTTTGCTACCCACACATCCCACGCACGCCTTGCTGCGCCTGGACGACGTTTTCGCCCGCATCCCCGCCCGCCCCGACGCCGCCGGGCTGGTGGCCGGCTTCATCCCCCCGCCCCGCTTTCAGGCCAAGCGCTTCAGCGACTACCGCCCCGACGCGCGCCACCCGTCGCAGGCCCAAGCGGTGGAGCG
>DASTVC010000458.1:0-8505 GCA_035759295.1 Longimicrobium sp.
GATGACGGGCACGGTGATGGACAACAATCGCCCCGAACCCGTGCGCCACACCATCACCCTTTCCGGCGACACGCTGCGCATGCTGAAGGAAACGCGCTCCCCCTGGCAGTTCCGCAACGAGTACCGCCTGGTGCGCGTCGCGGCGCCGTAGGCCGCCGCTCTCCCCTGCCGCGGCGCCTTCCGGGATAAACTCCGGGTTCAGCGCGCTTCCCCGAGCCGTCATACCGAATCTGCAAAAAACTGCGTCCAGAAGATCGCTGTCATTCTGAGGGAAGGCGCCGCGCAAAACCGTCTTCATGCATTGAGGCCTGTGCGCCGACCGAAGAATCTTTATCGGGAACGGGCGGGGTCCTTCGCGCGGAAGCAGACGTAGCCGACGGGACCGTGCGCCCATCGCAGAGATTCTTCGGTCGGCGCACAGGCAAGGGTGCGACTGGAAGGGACGGAGCGCGCGCCTCGCTCAGAATGACACCGTCCGCTTTATCGGTGCTCTTTCTTCGGATTTCAGGTGCCCCATTTTCGCGCGTACGCCTCGTCGTAGCGGGCGGCGACGGCGTCCAAGTGCTCCGCCAGCTCGTTCCAGCGCCGCTCCAGCTGGTTGCGCGTTTCGCGCACCTCCTCAGACTCTTCGCCGTGCCGCGCCCGCCGGAGCGCGGGCCACACGTTGCGCATCCCGGTCACCATCTGCCGGGCAAGGCGGGGGAGCGGACCCGCGGTGGTGGCGAGCAGCTCTTCCAAGGCCTGGCGCGCGATCCGCGCCGAATCGGCGTTTTCCAGGTGCCCCGAGGCCAGCATGTGGTCCACGAGAAACGCGCGGTACCAGTAGTGGCTCAGGCGGTCGGTCGCCTGCTTGACCGTAAGGAAGTACAGCAGCTTGCGCGAGAGTCGCTTGAACAGCCCGACGACCAGCCGGGCCGGCAGCGTCGCGCACCCGCCCCCGCCGGCATCCTCCTCCAGCACCGCCCGCACCTCGCTGGAAAGCGTGCGCCCCCGGGAGCTCGCCACCGCCCCGGGGATGCGTTTGCGGAAGAACGCTTCGAACGCGTCGTCCACGAACGGGATGGGGATGAGCACGGAAAGCCCGGCCAGCGTGGCATCGGCGTATCGAGACCAGTCGAAATCCGTCGTCCGCGCGTCGGGCATGGCAGGTCAGTGGTCAGAGAGAAGTTCGCCCCGGTTGTGTGGATTGCACGACCCACGCCGCTGACGAACCGCCTCCCACGCGAAACTGTCATTTCGAGGGAGCGCCACTCAGGACTGTCCGGACCTCCAGACCTGGCGCGCGACCGAGAAATCTACTCTCGGCATCCTCGTGGTCTGTCGAAGCGCCCAGACCACCCCCATCCGGCTGCGTCGCCACCGCACGCCCGGTGCGGCTGCCGCGTCCGGCCTCGCGCGGGCCGCAGCTGGATTTCTCGGCCCTGCGACCTCCGGGGTGGCGCCAGGTTCGGCGCGGCCGGGCCTCGAAATGACACCCTTGTTTTCATCCGAAAGTACAAGTCCGCAACGAAACCGTTGACTTCCTGAGGGAGCGCCGCGCGGAACCTGCGGCCACTCAACCGCTTGCGCGCGACCGAAGGACCTCCTTTCCGCCGCTGCGGGGCCAGCCGTCGAGTGTCGAAGCTGGCCCCGCGGTTCTGCCGGCGAGATCCTTCGGTCGGCGCCAACGTGCATCGTACCAGCAGGTTGCGGTGCGGCGCCTCCCTCAGGAAGTCAACGTTTGGCGAGGCCAGAGCAAGCAGGATCCCCCTCTCAGGCGGCCTGCGCCATCCGCACCTCCACGGCCGGCGCGAGGAGCTTGTACATCACGGGCGTCACCAGGCGGGCCAGAATGGTGGACGACACCAATCCGCCGATGATGACCCAGGCGAGCGGCGAGTAGAGCGACGAGCCCTCCAGCGCCAGCGGCAGCAGCCCGCCGATCGCCGTCAGCGTCGTCAGGACGATGGGGACGAAGCGGATCTCGCCGGCCTTCTGGATGGCATCCACCAGCCCCATCCCCTCCTCGCGCAGCTGGTTGGTGAAATCCACCAGCAGAATGCTCGTCTTGATCTCGATGCCGATCAGCGCCACGAAGCCAATGGTGGCCGTGAACGACAGCGTGTTGCCGCTGATCCACAGCGCCGCGATGCCGCCCACCAGCCCCAGCGGGATGACCGAGGCCACGATCAGCGTGCTGCGGAAGGTGCGGAACTCCAGGACGAGAATGGCCAGGATCATGAACGTGGCCACGATCACCGCCCCGCCCACCCCGCCAAAGCTCTCCTCCCGGCTCTCGATCTCCCCCGCCGCCGTCCAGCGGTAGCCCTCGGGCATCTTCATCCCTTCCAGCTCGTCCAGCACGCCGCGGGTCACGCGGTCGGTGTTGAAGCCGCTGCGCACGTAGCTGGTCACCGTGACGGCGCGCTGCTGCTCGTAGTGCGCAATGCGCGGCGGCGAGCTGGCGAAGCGCACATCGGCCACCTGCCGCAGCGGCACCGTCGCGCCCGTCAGCGAGGCCACGTACACGCGGTCCAGCGCCTCGACGGTCGGCATCCCCCGGTGCGGAAGGCGCACGCGGATGGGGTACTCCTCGCCGCTGCCGTCGCGGTACACGCCCGCGTTCAGGCCCGCGATGCCCAGGCGGATCGTCCGGTCCACCTCGATGGCGGGGATGCCGAACATCCCCGCCTTGTGCTGATCGACGTCCACCTTGAGGTCCGTGCGCGCCAGCCGCACCGGGTTGTCGACGTACATCGTGCCCGGGGTGGCGGTGATGACGCGCTCCACCCGCGCCGCCAGCGTGCGCAGCGTGTCCAGGTCGGGCCCGGTAAGGCGGATTGCGACGGGCGCGTCGATCGGCGGCCCGTTCTCGAACTCGCGCACCTCGATGCGCGCGTTGGGATACGCCGCGAACCGCGCCCGCAGCGTGTCGAACATGGCCGGCGTGTCCTTCGAGTGGTACTCGTCCAGGGTGACGAACAGCTGCGCCACGCCCGCGTTCTCGTTGCGGGGGATGACGTTGTAGTACACCTGCGGATTGTCGCGGCCCACGTTGGTCATCACCGAAGCCACGCCGTGCTGCTGGCTCACGATGCGCTCGGCGAAGCGCGCGGCGCGGTCCGTCTCCGCCAGGCTGCTGCCGTCGGGCGTGGAGACGTCGACCAGGAACTGCGGCGTCCCGGCCTTGGGAAAGAGCGAGAAGCCGACGGCGGGAACCAGCGCCAGCGACGCGACGAAGAGCGCGGCGGCGCCCGCAAGCGTGCGCCCCGGACGCGCCAGCGCGCGGTGCAGCACCGGCGCGTACGTGGCGCCGATCAGCCGGTGCAGCCCGCGCATGAACGCGTTCCCCTCCGGGTCCTCGTGGCGCGACAGGGTGCGGCTGGCCAGCCAGGGGACGATGGTCAGCGACACGATGAGCGACGCGAGGACGGTGAAGACAACGGTCAGCGGCATCACCCGGATGAACTTGCCCGCGTTGCCGGGGAGAAAGATGAGCGGCAGAAAGGCGAAGATGAGCGTCGCCGTGCATCCCACCACCGCGACGGCGATCTGCCGCGTGGCCATCAGCGCGGCCTCGCGTCTCGTCCGCCCCTCGCGGAGGAAGCGGCTGATGTTCTCGACGACGACGATGGAATCGTCCACCAGCAGGCCCAGGGCGATCACGAAGCCCACGATGGAGAGCTGGTTGATGGTGAACCCGGTCAGGTTCAGTGCCGTAAGCCCCATCGCCAGAGAGAGGGGGATGCTCACCATCACGATCCCCGCCGCGCGGAAGCCCAGCGGCAGCAGCGTGAGCAGGACCAGGACGATGGCGATGGCGAAGTCGCGCCCCAGGTGGCTCAGCCGCTCGCGCACGTTCTTGGACTGGTCGAAGCCGCGCTCCAGCTTTACCCCCGGCGGCAGCGTCTTCTCGAACGAATCCAGCTCCTTCCAGATCCCGTCGCGCACGGTGCCGATGTTGGCGTCCGGCAGCTGGTTGGCGGTCACGAACACCGCGCGGCGGCCGTTGAAGCGCGCGATGTGGGTCGCGTCGCCGTAGCTCCAGTCCACGTTGGCCACGTCGCGCAGGAAGGTGACGTTGCCGCCCGCCGCGCGGACCACGGTGTTGCGCACCTCGTCCAGCGAGCCGTACTCGCCGCTGGTCTTTACGCTGAAGCGGCGGCTGCTGGCATCCACCGTGCCCCCCGGCAGGTTGGCGTTGTCGCTGCCGATGGCCTGCATCACCTGCCCCGGGGGGATGCGCAGCTGGGCGAGCCGGCCCAGGTCCAGCTGGACGCCGATCTCGCGCTGCGGAAAGGCCCACGCCTCCGCGCTCTTTACGCCCGGGACGGCCTCCAGGCGCTCCTCCAGCCGCTCCGCCCGCAGCTGCAGCTCGTGGTACGGCAGCGTCTCGCTCACCAGCGCCAGCTGCACGATGTTCACGTCGCTGGCGTTCACGCGGTCCACCGCCAGCGAGCGCAGGTCCGCCGGCAGCGTGGGGCGCAGCGCGTTCACCTCGCGCAGCACCTCGTCGTACTTTTCGTCCGCGTCCTCCTCCGCCTCGAATTCGACGCGGAGAACCGCCACGCCGTCTTCCACGCGGCTCTTGATCTCCTTGACCGCGTCCAGCTCCCCCATCTTTTCCTCGATGGGATCGACGACGAGCTGTTCGATATCCCCCGCCCGCGCCCCGGGGTAGACGGCGACGACCAGGTAGGTGGGGATGGGGATCGCGGGATCCTCCGCCTTGGGGATGCTGGCCCACGAGCTGATCCCCATCACCGCCAGCATCAGGAAGAGGACGACCGTGAGCTGGTACCGGTCGACGAAGAACTCGGTGATGCGGCTGATCATGGGACCACCTTTACGGCCGCGCCGTCGCCCAGGTACGCCGCGCCGTCCGTGACCACCGCGGCCACGCCGTCCAGCCCGCCGCTCACCGCCACCCGCTCCCCCTGGATGAAGCCGACGGTCACCGGCAGCCGCCGCGCCGTGCGCCCATCCGCCGCCAGCGTGTAGACGGTCGCCGAATCCCCGTCCGCCTCCAGGATGGCCTGGATGGGCACCAGCGCCATCTCCGCCCCCGCCGCCGGCCGCATCTCCACCCGCCCCACGAGGCCGGATGCCAGCGGCTTGCCCCCGCCGGTGACGGAGACTTCCACCTGGTACGTCCCCGTCATGGGATCCGCCGCCGGCGCCACCTCGCGCACGCTCCCGGCGAACGACTCACCCGGGAAGGCGTCGAAGCGCACGGTGGCCGCGTCGCCGGGCTTGAGGCGCACGGCGTCGCGGTCCGCCACGCCCACGCGCAGCACCTGTCCGCGCTCGCTGCTGCCGAGCACGACGATCGGCGCGCCGGGGGCGACCAGCTCGCCGCCCTCCGCCAGCCGCCGCAGCACCACGCCGTCCGCGGGCGCCACGATGGTCGCGTAGCGCCGGTTGAACGCGGCCGCCTGCAGCCCGCTGCGCGCCACCTCCGCACCCGTGCGCGCGTCCTGCACCTGCGCGAGGGTGGCGACGCTGTCCGCGTAGAGCGCCTCCGCGCGGGCCAGGTCGCGCTGCGCCTTGTCCACGCCGCTGCGGGCGGTGGCCACCTGCGCGTCGATCTCGCGCAGGTCCAGCAGGGCGAGCGGCTGGCCGCGGCGCACCTGCTGCCCCTCCGCCACCAGCACGCGCGCCACGATGCCGCCGATCTTGAAGGAAAGCTGGATCTCGTCCTTGCTGTGCAGCGTGCCGGTCGCCTCCACCGGCCGCGTGACCCACTCTCGCGTCACCGGCGCCGTGCGCACCGCCACCGCGTCCGGCCCTCGTGGCGCCTCTGCCTGCGCGCTACGTCCGCACGCGGCGGCCAGCGCCAGCAGCGGCAGCACGGCAATGCGCGTCATCATCCCGCTATTCATCGCACCCTTCCTCTCGTTTCGATGGTTCCGGTTCGCTTCGCGGTGCCCCTCCCCCCGGCCCCCTCCCCGTTCGTTCCTCACGGAGAGGGGGAGAACTACCTGCGCCACTCTCGCACTCTCGCACTTTCGCACTTTCGCACTCTCGCACTTCAGTTCCCCAGGTCCCGCAAAGCCGCCGCGCGCTCCACCTGCACCCAGCGGGCGGCGTAGTCGTAGCGGGTCAGGATCAGGTTGAGGCCGGCCGAGGTGTAGGCAGTCCGCGCATCGATGAGCTCGATCTGCGGCGCGATGCCCTCCTGGTAGCGGCGCTCCACCAGCTCGTAGGTGCGGCGCGCGGCGGCCAGCCGATCCTCCGCGGTGGCGATGGCGCCGCGGGCGACTTCGGCGGATCGATAGGCGGTGCGCACCTGCAGCTCGATCTGCTGCTCCGCTTCCATGCGGCCGGCGCGGGCCTGGTCCGCCGCGATGCGCGCCTGCTGCCGCCGCGCCCCCGTCTGCCCCCCGTTGAAGGCGCTCCACTGGACCACCAGCGACGCGACGGCGAAGTCGTCGTCCGCGCTCAGCCGGTAGTCGTTGCCCTGGATGCCGTAGTCGATGGCGAGCGCGACCGTTGGAAGGCGCGCGGCGCCGGCTAGGCGCACCTGGCTCTCCGCCGCCGCGATCCCCGCATCCGACTGGCGCAGCTCCTCGCGGCCGGAGAGCGCGCGGCGCACGGCATCGTCCTCATCCACCGTCATGGCGAAGGCGAGCGCGCTGTCGGGGAGCACCTCCACCGGCGTGTCGAGGCCGCGGTTGAGCAGGTGGTTGAAGCGGCGCAGCGCCGACTGGCTGCGCACTTCGGCCTCGGCCAGCGCCTGCTGCGTCTCGCCGCGCTCGGCGCGGGCCCGGAGGACGGCGTCGGGCGTGGCGGTGCCGCGCGCGACCAGCCGCTCGGCCACGCGAAGGTTCTCGTCCAACAGGGGGAGGGTGGATCGATACAGCTCCACCACGCGTACGGAGCGCGCGTAGTCCAGGTAGGCGCTCTGCACGTCGGCGGCGAGCTGGCGGGTGGCGGCGTTCAGCGCGTGGCCCTGCAGGTCGCGGAGGGTGCGGCGCAGCCGGTGGTTCTCGCCGATGGCCGGCTGGTACAGCGGCTGGGCGATGCGGATGCGCGTCTCCTGCGCCAGCGGCAACCGCGCGTCCACGTCGGTGGGAAAGCGGTTGGATCCCGTGAGCTCGTTCAGCGCGCCGTACGCCGGGTTCACGAGGTCGCCGATGTTGATCCCCCCGCTCTGCTCGCTGTAGCGCGCGTCGAAGGCCACGGACGGCAGAAAGAGGCCGCGCGACTCGCGCACCTCGGCCTCGGCGCGGTCTGCAGCCAGGCGCTCCTGCCGCAGGCCGAGATTGCCTTCGATGGCCTGCCGCACGTAGCCGCCCAGCGGATCGTTCGTCTGCGCCCGGAGCGGCGCGGCGGCAAGGAGCGAAGCAGAGAGCAGCGCGGCGGCGGCCATCCGCGCGACGTATGTCGATCGTCCATCCAGGTACCGCATCAGATCCACCTCCAGCCGGGGTGAAAGGACTCGTAGAACTACGTGGAAACACCTGACTACGTGCATATATCTAACAACGTTAAGTCGATAGATAAAAAGAACCTCCGCGTGGGACGGCGGGCGATTTACGCCTGCTGTCCCTCGCGGAGGATGCCGCGGATGAGCGCGTCGATGATGGCCAGCGCCGTCTTCCGCAGGTCGCGCCACTCCACCCACGGGTCGTGGCACTTGGCGATCTGCAGGGAGATGATGCCGTGCACGCTGCTCCACGTCATCTGCGCCAGCTCGTGCGCGTCCGTCAGTTCCGGGCGAAAGCGGCCAGCGTCCAAGCCCTCCTGCACCGTCGCCAGCAGAAAGCCGTACGCGTCTTCTTCCGGGTTCTTGTCCGGGTGCTCGTGCACGGGCGTGCGCGTCATGAACATGATCTGGTAGTGGTGCGGGTTGTGGATGGCGAACTCCACGTACGCCATGCCGATCCGCCGCAGCCGCTCTACCGGGTCCTCGATGCGCTCCATCTGCGTGAACTGCCGCCCCAGCCTGGCGAAGTCGCCGTGACACAGCTCGATGATGAGCGCGTCCTTGTCCTTGAAGTGGTGATAGATGGCGGTGGGCGTATACTCGATGCGCTGCGCGATGGCACGCATGGTGGTCGCCTCGATCCCCTGCGTGGCGAACATCTCGCGCGCCGCCTCGAGGATCTTGTCGCGCGTCTCCTGACGCTCCCGCTCCCGCCGCTCTTTCGTTCCCATAACCGTGGTGTGTGATTTAACGATGTTAGGTGGATGATACCGGTGGGGTCGGCGGGTGTCAAGCGTGATAATGGATGGGGACCGGATCGAGATGATTCGAACGGCATCGAACTGCGCCCGAGGGGGCGCCCCCTTACTCGCTCAGGCTCGCACCTCCCCCAAAAAACCCTGGGGGAGGTGGACTTCGATCCCGCGCGACCAATCTTGCCTCATCACCCCTCCCCCGCAGTCTGGGGGAGGGGTCGCCGGGCCGTTGCGAGGAACGCGCGAAAGGCCCCGGCGGGGGAGAGGCCCCCGCGTCGCAGGCGCGGGCCTGGATCTGCGCCCATTCGTCCGAAGCGCCCCATCGCCCGTGCCGTTTGTCCC
>DASTVC010000459.1:0-2921 GCA_035759295.1 Longimicrobium sp.
GGGGGTGGGGCGGGGGGCGGGGCACCGTCCCCCAACGCGAACGAGCGGCCCCGGCAGCGCCGGCGGCCGCTCGCGGCAGGCGGACGCGCACAGGTATGGCTTTCCGTCTATCGAGCCGGGCCGAATATGCCCGCCCCGCGCGGACGCGTCAACAACGCCGCCTTTCCGTCATCCCCCGCGTCCGCACTTCCGCGCTATCTCACCAGCGTGGCGTCGTCGTCGCCGGCCGGCGCGAGATCGTCGCGCCGTACGAGCGTGGAATCCTCGTCCAGCGGCCGGGGGGCATCGTCCCCACCGATCAGCGACGCCCCGCACGAGGCGCACTGCGTGGCCCCGGCTTCGTACACCTCCCCGCAGTTAGGGCAGGCAAAGGCGACCTCTCCGTCGCTGCTGGTATACGACTGCACCAGGTCCATCGCCTCGCCGAACTCCCACACCGGCGCCAGCACGCGGACGATGCTCAGCTCGCCGATGTCCACGGGAAAGGCGTGGTCGTCCTTCTGCGAGTAGACCTGTGCGTCGATCCCTTCGGCCTGCAGGTTCTGGACGATCAGGTCCGCCTCCAGCGGGTCGCCGGTGGTGTACACCTGCGCCCACCCCTCGATGATGGGCACGTGCGCGTGCAGGTCGCAGAGCGCCGCACGCTTTCCCGAGGGGTCGCTGCCGCAGACGGTGCGGCCGCACAGCACGCAGCGGTACGCCGCGTTGCGCGACGGGTCGTCGTCGCAGGGCACCGGCGCCTGCAGAAAGCCGCACGACGGGCATGCGTCGCCGCCGGTGTACTCGGCGCCGCAGCGGGGACAGGCGAACGTGGCTTCAGGGGCTTCGACGGACAAGATAGGCTCCGGACTGGGCTGACGGCGGGAGAACCGCACGGTTTCGCTTCGGTTGCGCGCGGGCAAGCGCAAGAAGCGTGCAGGATGGGGATTGTGAACGGGTGATGAGGTGAATGGGTGAACGGGTCGCGCGATGGCTGGGGCGCCCCCTTACTCGCCCAGGCTCGCACCTCCCCCAAAAACCCTGGGGGAGGTGGACTTCGATCCCGCTGCGACTTGCCACCGCGCCGGAGCTTACAATCGAGCACCGACCTTTCTCCCCCACATCAACCTTCCCCCAGGGGTTTTTGGGGGAAGGTGGGCGGGTGGTGCCCGCCCGGATGGGGGGGCACCGGACCCGCATCGCAGACAAAAAGCCGACGGGGCGAGGGATCAGAATCCCCCGCCCCGCCGTTCATCCACCGGAACCGCCGTGCGTCAGCTGCCGACGACGCGGTAGGTAATGCCCAGCACCGGGGCGCTGTTGGGGATGGTGAGCTCCCAGCGCGACTGCTGCTCGCGGGCGGGCGGGGTGATGGTCACCGTGCCCTTACCCAGCTCGCCGGCCGCGCCGTACAGCGTGAACTCCACCTGCACCGGCGCCGTGGGGCCCGCGCCCACCGCGGTGCCGCGGATGTTGGTGTTGTCCCCTTCCACGTCGATGCTGATGGACTCCAGCTGCACCGGCAGCCCCTCGCTGCGCGCGCTGATCTGGCGCGCCTGGCGCCCCAGCTCGCCGGCCTGCGCCGTGTTCCCCGCCGTCGTGGCGGCCTGCGACTGGCCGGCGTAGGCGTTGTAGTACAGGATCCACGCCCCGTAGCTGAGCGGCGCCACCTCCGTGGCCCGCTGCGCCACCGGCACCAGCTCGGTGTAGCGCTGCAGGTTGTTGAGCGCCAGCGCGTAGTTGTACCAGGCGTCGGGGCTGTTGGGGAGCAGGCGCGTGAGCTCGCCCAGCAGCGCCGCCGCCGGGGCGGACTGCTGGCGGGTAAGGTACTGGGCGCTCGCCAGCACCAGCGCGTTGAGCGTGTTGGCGCGCGTCTCCGTGCGGCCCAGCATCACGTCCGCCGCGCTGTCCGCCGGCAGCGCGTCGATAATGGAGATCACGTGCTGCCAGCGGCGCACCGCCTCTTCGGTGTTCTGGCGGTGGAACGCCACCAGGCCCAGGTAGAACTCCGCCGGGTAGCTGGTGGGGTCCAGGCTGAGCGCCGTCTGGTACGCCGCCAGGCCGCCCGTGGTGTCGCCGGACTGCACCAGCGAGCTGCCGCGCTCCACCGACAGCTGCGCGCTCCCGCGGCGCAGGCGGGTCACGTCGTAGTCGCCCAGCTCCGGGCACAGCTCTTCCGAGCGGCGCAGCAGGCTGTCGGCGTCGGCGTAGTTGGCCAGGCCGATGGCGGCCTGGCCGGCCAGGTAGTAGCCGTACGCGTTCCCCGGGTCAGCCGCGATGGCGCGGCCGGCCTGTGCGCGCGCCGCCGTGTACGCCTGCGGCCGCGCGCTGTCGGCCACGGTGGCCATCAGCGCCAGCTTGCCCGCCGCCGAGTCGGCCGCGGGGGCCGCGGCCAGGCGGCCGGTGGAGCAGGTGACGGCGGGAAGCTGCACGGTCGTGCGCGGCCCTCCGCCGGGCCCTGTGCCCCCCGTGCCGCCCGCGCTGGCGCAGGCGGCACCCAGGGCCGCCACGGCCAGCGTGCCAAGCAGGCCACGATCGATCTTCATCTGCGTCCTCCGTCAGGTTTGAAAAGGATCACGCTCCCCGCCGCCGGGGAACGGCTGAAACACAGGCCGGCGCCGCCGGCCTGCACTACCGTTCTTCGCGCGCCACCCCGTCCGCCAGCAGCGCGCGGTACGCCTCCAGCGGCGTCAATCCCAACACCGCCGCCGCGCGCGCCACGTCGTCGAACTCCGGCTGGGCGTTGAGCACGCGGTCTGCACGTCGCGCTACCTTGAAGCGGATCACGCCCAGCGGAGTGTCCACCTCAAGGGATACGCGATCGAGGCATTCGCGGTTCATCTCTGTGTAACGCACGCCGATCGTCGTGCTCTCAGTGAACATCAGAGCCGTCAGCGCCTCCCGATCCGACGGCCTGGCGATGATCGTGACGAGCGTACCGG